>JAHIYV010000116.1 GCA_018814635.1 Patescibacteria group bacterium
ATTTTTATTATATTATCTATTATATTATCCACAAGTTATTATTTTAATATATTGGAAGTCTCACTTCCAATGGAAGATTGGTATTTATTTTCAAAACATTGTTCTTAATTGCTCTATTTCTTGACCTAATAAATTATCTAATTGAAGACTCTTTTTTATTTTATCACAAGCATAAATAACTGTTGTGTGGTCTCGCCCCCCCAACTCCTCTCCTATTGACGGATAAGAGATATTAAAATCCTCACGAAGTAAATACATAGCGACCTGTCGTGGTTTAATTATTTCTCTCCTGCGTGTTTTTTCATAAAACATAGACTCATTAATATTATAAAAATCACTTACAATTTTTATAACATCTTTAATAGATATTGATTTTTTTGGTTTCAAGGTATTTTTTAATATTGTTTTTATTTCATTCAAACTTAATTCCTTATTCTTTGTTTGTGACTGTATAATAATAGAATTTAAAACACCTTCAATGTCTCGTATGTTTCCTTGAACCAATAATGCTATTAAATTTATACACTCTTCTTTTATAAAAAAACCAAGTTTTTCTGCCTTAGCTCTTAAAATAGCCGTCTTTGAGTCATAATCTGGCTCTGAAATATCAACTGTCATTCCAGCGCTAAACCTTGATTTTAACCTTTCTTCTATTTCGGGAATGTGATTAGGGTGTTTATCGGAAGAAAAAATAATTTGTTTATTATTATCATAAAGGGTGTTAAAAATATGAAAAAGCTCTTCCTGGGTTCTTTCTTTATTAGAAAGAAATTGAATATCATCCATAATAAAAAAATCATAATTACGATACCTTTCTTTAAACTTGTTAATTTTACCAGTCTGTAAAGATGTAATATAATCCATTGCAAATTTTTCAGAAGTTATATAAATAACCTTTTTGTCTGGCCGGGTTTTTTTTATATGATTACCTATCGCTTGAATAAGGTGTGTTTTTCCTAAACCAGTTGGCCCATAAACAAAAAGAGGGTTGTATATTACACCTTGTTTTTTTATAATTGCTTGCGCGGCTGCGTTTGCCAGCTCGTTAAAAGAACCAATAACAAAAGAACTAAAGGTATATTTTGGATTTAAATTATCTTCCTTATTAACATAAAGATTTTCTAAGGGGAGTTGAGTGTTTATAGAATCTACACCACCCTTGGGTTTTTTTGTGGTTTTGTGAGCAGAACCAACCAGAGGTTCTTTGTGTATAACATAATCCAGCGCTCTAATAGTCTTATCAAAACTACGAAGTATTTTTACAATAGCATTATGATAGTTCTTAACAAGCCACTCATGTACAAAAGGATTTGGAACACCCAAGACAACTGTGCCAGCTTCTTGTTTTATAATATGGGTATTTTTAAACCATGTATTGAAATTAGCCCTAGAAACAGTAAGTTCTATTTCCAACAAAGTATCTTCCCATAAAGTTTTATTATCTAACACAGTTTATTTTAGTTTAATATCTATAAATAATATAAAAGGTATCTATCATTATAATGATAAAAAAATTAAAAGAAACTTCACAAAATCTCTTTTTGTGTTAATAAAATGGGGATAATTTGTGGGTAACTAAATTGACAAAAACGAAAAAGGGGCATACTTATTTATCGTAGTTTTTCAATTTTAACAAGACATATCCCTCACGCTCTTCAAGGGAATGATCCCCCTCTTTCTTAGAAGGGTCTCTGTCACAACTAGGACACTTGTTTGTTTTTGTCCCAGTAAGCATACACCCACATCCTGGCTGTTGGCATCTTCTCATTTTATTTACCTCCTTATTCCTCATTGTTTTTCTATTTTGAAATATACACCAAGTTTTTAAAAATGACAAACAAAAAAACTACACCCATTAAATTTGATTTTTTGTTGGTTTTCTGTATAATTTTGCGTATGTCTAAAACATATAATCCTAAAAAGAAAAAAAGGGCTACAACCCACGGTTTTTTGGTCCGACAAAGCACAAAACCAGGTAAGGCGGTTATAAAAAAACGCAGACAAAAAGGAAGAGCAAAACTCACGGTGTAGTAGTGTGGTTGTGAGCTGTGTTAAAAAAGTAAAACATATTTTATATGCTCCCAAAAAAGAATCGTATTTCGCGCGCGCTCTTTCCTTTAATAATTACCAACAACCAAACGAATCACTCTTTAAATATGTATATGCGTGTCGCGCGGTTGTATTCTGATGAAACAAAAAACAATACAGAAGAAAGCAGATTTTCTTTTGTTATCCCTAAAAAAGCAGTAAAAAAAGCAGTGTCACGAAATAAACTTCAGCGTGAAGGTTATAATATCATTCAAAAAAACCTAACTAATATTAAACAAGGTTATTTAATCGGATTTTTTTTTAAAAAAAACATAAGCAATATATCAAAAGCAGAAATAGAAAACGAAATTATTTTCTTACTCAACAAAGCTCGGTTATTTAAATTAACTCAATCCAGTTTGGGGTTCTGACCCCCAAACCACTTGGAGGTGAAACCTCCAAGTGGGGAGATCACCAAATAATGACCTCTAAATAACAAAAAAAATGGCCAAGAAAATAATTATTTTTATAATTAAAACATACCAAAAAATATTATCACCTGATACTGGGCTACCTAATAAAATAGGGGTTACTAGATCAACCTGCCAATTTTTTCCAACCTGCTCTAATTATACAATACAAGCTATTGAAAAATATGGAACATTTTTGGGTTTATATAAAGGATTTCGCCGCATAATTCGCTGTCACCCATGGCAAAAAAATCACATTGATCCTCTGGTTTAATTTCTAGATTTCTAGAGCTTGGCAGTCACCTAGTGTCACTTGGAGGTTCGACCTCCAAGTGACACCGACCTCTAAGTGAACAACTTCTTGTTAAGTTTGGTAGGTATCCGATACCTGCCAGACTAGCTGCTTACTGTTATCGAACTTGACGATATGATTTTACAAAGGACCGTCCTTTGTAAAATCGTCCTTTGTAAGTTCTTTGTAAACTTTTGCAAAAATGTAAATTTTGTATAGAATGTAAAAATATGTTTAATACTCTATTATACCAACCAATATACAACCTTCTTATTTTTCTTATAAATATACTCCCGGGTCACAGTGTTGGTCTGGCGATTATTATTTTAACTATTATAGTAAAGTTTTGTATTTTACCTTTAACACATAAAAGCACAAAATCTCAGGCAAAAATGAAACAAATTGAGCCTGAGGTTCAAAAAGTAAGGGAGCAACATAAAAACGACAAACAAAAACAAGCCAAGGGAATAATGGATCTCTACAAAAGACATGGGGTCAATCCTCTTTCAGGGTGTCTTACCGCCATTATTCAACTTCCTGTTATTATTGCTCTTTATCGAATTTTTATGAATTTTCAGGGCGGAGTTGAAGCAAGTCGGCTCTATTCTTTTGTTTCTAACCCAGAGGTTTTTCACACTGTGTTTTATTGGTCCGGAGCAGGACATATAGCAGATGGATTGAGTTATTTGTCAGTGGTGGATCCTCGTTCTGTCGGGATGGTGTTTTTAGGAGTATTTAATTTACTTGAAAAAAACATCCTACTTGCTTTTTTTGCCGCAGTCACACAGTTTTTTCAAATGAAATTAATAATGCCACCTGTTTCCGCAAACAAACCAAAAGAAGGAGAAAAACTATCTTTTCAAAACGAACTCAGTAAAAATATGGGTATTCAAATGAAATACATGATGCCAGTATTAATTTTCTTTATCGCGTGGAAAATATCAGCGGCTATCGCGCTTTATTGGACAGTAAGCAATATATTCTCTATAATTCACGAATTTATTGTGAGACGCGAAGCAAATAACTTAATAAGTTCAAAACACCCAACTAACCAGCCGATTAACTATGAATATAAATGAAACAAAAAAAATAGTAGAGCAACTTCTCGCGACTATGAAAATAGAAGCGGAAATTGAAATAATGGAAGACACCAACACAAATCTTACTTTTTTTGCTATACAAACAAAAGAACCAAATGTGCTTATAGGTCTCAAAGGGGAAGTTTTAGTTGCGCTTAGCCATCTTCTTAAAAAAATGTCTGAAACAAAAGAAGAAGACACCAAAATATCATTTATTGTAGATGTGAACGGATACCAAAAAAGACGAATTGGCGAGATTAAAGATAAAGCGGTTATTCTCGCGGAGCGCGCAAGATATTATCAAAGCTCTATTGAAATGGATCCTGCCTCGCCATACGAACGAATGATTGTTCACTCTATTTTTTCGCAAGACTCGCAAATCAAAACAAGATCCACGGGAGAAGGAAGACAAAGACGCATTGTGTTTGAATATATAGGGGAATGATAAAAAATGACCTTGGTCTTACTCCCTCGCGTAACTTTTTTGATGTTGAGTTTTTTAACATTTTTAATCTTCACTTTTTTCTTGCATTATTTTTAAACGCTTAGTATAATTAAAAAGTCGAAAATAAAAATAATTAACAAAATATTTTTAGGGTTTTATTTTGTAACAGTGACTTAGTCGCTATTACATTATTAGATATTATTAGAAACAAGTTAAATTGCTATTTATATATGAATATGAAAAAAATA
>JAHIYV010000117.1 GCA_018814635.1 Patescibacteria group bacterium
ACTGCGGATTAAAAAAGGAATTTCGCAAGATCGCCTCTCTAAAGACGCTGATTTAGCGTTAAATACCGTTGTAAAAATAGAAACAGGCGAAAGCCCGAATCCTACCGTGGACACATTAGAAAAACTAGCCAAAGCCCTCGGTGTGCCGACGGCGGAATTGTTTAAATAAAAATTATGAGTAATAAACTTAATCTAACCGACAACGAAAAAAGAGACATCATTAAGTATTTGGAATCGGGCAAACCATTGCCGGAAAAATACCGATTTTTGCTTTTTGATACGGACAAAGAAGTTGAGCTTTTATGGAATGGAAAAACCGATGAAGTGGAAAGTATGGTTTTGCCTTTTCAGGCGATTGAACACATTGACGAGCCGAGAAGCGAGGAAAAAATCACGGCGCAAACAACTTTATTTGATACTTCCGGCAGGCAGATCAAGGGCTGGTCAAACAAACTTATTTGGGGTGACAACAAACTGATTTTATCATCGCTCAAAAATGGCCCCTTGCGAAAACAAATTGAAGCCGAAGGCGGCCTAAAATTGATTTATATTGATCCGCCGTTTGATGTTGGCGCGGATTTTTCTATGAATATTGAAATCGGCGAGGATGATTTTACCAAAAAGCCGTCGGTGATTGAAGAAATTGCCTTTCGAGATACTTGGGGAAAAGGAATGGATAGTTTTATTGCTATGATTTATGAAAGATTGAAACTAATGCACGGACTTTTGGCTGATGATGGGAGTATTTATGTGCATTGTGATTGGCGTGTAAATAGTGTTATGCGATTGATTATGGATGAAATTTTTGGAAAAGATAATTATATTAGTGAAATAGTTTGGAAGAGCGGTGTGATAAAGGGAGCTAGAGGAAAATCAAAAAAATTTGGTAAGCTAGTTGACTATATTTTTCTTTATTCAAAATCAGAAAACTACATCTTCAATAATGTTTACAAACCTTATGATTTAAACAGTAAAAATAATAAATTTGTTCACAAGGATAAAGACGGCAGATTATTTAGTCGAGATACTCCACTCGGAGATTATAGTGAAGAAAGGATAAAAGAATTTGAAAAGCAAGGAAGAATTTATTTCACCAGCAATGGCAAGAGACAACTAATTCGTTATCTGGATGAATTAGAAGGGCTAACCGTTGGAGAATTATGGGATGACATTAATCCAATCAATCAAGTCGGAAATGAAAGATTAGATTATCCAACTCAAAAACCCGAGGCATTACTCGAAAGGGTTATAAATGCTTCGACAAACGAAGGTGATCTCATAGCTGACTTTTTTGCCGGTTCTGGCACAACCTTAGCGGTGGCGGAAAAATTAGGCAGAAAATGGATCGGTTCGGATTTGGGCAGATTTTCAATCCATACCACTCGCAAAAGAATGATTGGAGTGCAGAGAGAGCTGAAAAAAGCTGGCAAAGATTTTCGGGCTTTTGAAATACTTAATATCGGCAAATACGAACGAGAAAAGTTTTTGACGGTGAATGAAAATTTGCGTGAAGAAGAAAAAAGAATCCAGCGAGTAAATAAAGAGAAAGAATTTATCAAACTCATCCTTTCGGCGTATAAAGCCGAGCCGGTTGATTCTTTCAATACTTTTGTCGGCAAGAAAAGGGATAGATTGGTCGCCGTTGGATCAATTGATACACCTATTACAAACGACTTTTTGGAAAAAATAATCAGTGAGTGTAGGGAAAAGAAAATAACCAAAGCGGATGTTTTGGGATTTGATTATGAAATGGGGCTGGATTTTGAATCTGCCAAAAAGCTCGGCATTGATGTTCAATTTAAAGTCATTCCCCGCGAAGTGTTTGACAAGAAGGCAGTGGAAAAGGGACAGGTAAAATTTTATGATGTCGCCTATATTGAAGTGAAGCCGATTATTCGCGGACGAGGCAATTCCAAAGAAGTCGCCATTGAGCTGACTGATTTTTCCGTTTTCTATAACCAAGACAATACCGGCGAAGTGGAAGAAAAGCTACAATCTGGCGGAAATAAAATAATCATTGAAAACGGCCAAGTGATAAAAATTTCTAAAGACAAAGAGACGGATATTATTGAAAAAGAAGTTTTGACGAAAAAATGGACGGACTGGATTGATTATTGGTCGGTAGATTTTGAGTTTGAAAGCAAAAAGGAAATCGTCCGTGTAGTTGACGAAAAAACAGGAAAAGAAAAAGAAGAATGGACAGGAAGTTATATTTTTGAAAACGAATGGCAATCTTTCAGAACCAAAAAAGACCGGTCGCTTGAGCTAACTTCGGCTTTCAAAGATGCCCAAAAAGGCAAAATGAAAATCGCAATCAAAGTGATTGATATTTTTGGCAACGACACGACCAAAGTTATTGAGGTTAATATTTAATACTATGGCTTTACGCAAAAATTTTCCAAAAGACAAATTTCAAATACTTGATCCGGCAATCAGGTGGTTTCCGGCTGACGAAGATTTGCGTAAAGAGGGCTATGAGAAACTTTTGCCTCCTTTTGTGCCGGAACTACGAGAAAAAGTGGCGGAGTGGCGGAAAAACAATTACGAGAGCGCGAGCGAAACTTCCAAAGCG
>JAHIYV010000017.1 GCA_018814635.1 Patescibacteria group bacterium
ATTCTCAAGTTCGCTTAGATTTATATTAGATTTTTTTGATAAAAACTTGAAGAATATAAGTATATTTTGAAAGTTTTTTCAGAAAAATATGATGTGAAGATAAGATGAAATTGTGGAGGTTATTTATTTACAAACCCTAAGCCTATCCCTTTTGGTTTAAGAGCTTTTTCTAATTCATCCACGGCATCTTTAACTAACCGTTCCTGAATCTGAAGTCTGGCAGAATAATAATCAATAACTCTAGCAATTTTACTTAAGCCGATTATTTTTTTGTCTGGAATATAAGAAAAATAGTATTGACCAAAAAATGGTACCATGTGGTGCTCGCAATAAGAAAAGAAATACCCCGAATCTACAATCATCTGATTATAAGCCACACCATTTTCTCCATTAAGAAAAGTCCTAAGTTTTGGCTTAAGCTTTGGATCATAACCCCTAAAAATTTCCTTCCACATTTGCACCACTCGTTTAGGCGTATCCTTAAGACCAGCTCTATAAGGGTTCTCACCAATCAATTTTAGAATATTCCTAACCACTTTTTCTTTTTCTTGGTTTATTTTTGGCATAATTAATAACTTAATTAAGTTAGAAGGTAATACCATACTTGTAAAGTAATAACAAGAGGTATTACCCATTTAGCCTTTTACTTTAGCCTAAAAAATGGTTAATATGTGCCAATGAATAAAAATACTCAAAATTATTGGTTTTCTGTAATTATTTCAGTTAAGGATGATGTTAGAATTCTAAATCTGATTGCATCAATAAATAAGCAACTAGAACATAAAAAAGTAGAATATATTTTGTCATTTAATGGTGCAAAAGAAAATTTTGTTAGGCTTATCAAAGATAAAATCAGCGATAATATAGAAAATTATCAAATACTAATTTCTGATGATTCCGGTACAGCTAAAGCAATAAACCTAGGTATTCGTAAGTCATCATCCTCCAGAATCATTATTATTGATAGCGACTGCACCCTTGGAGATGATTACTTTGAGATAATGAATGAAAGTCTAGAACGTAATAAAATCGTAAATGGTAGAGTTATCTTTGAGGGTAATAATTTATTTTCAAAATATACTGCTAAATTGCGGACTATCGTCTATGGTAATCAGAATAATATATTTTATTCTCCAAATCTTGGGATGCACAAAGAGATAATTAACCAACTAGGCCAATTTAATACAAAATTAAAATATGGATTTGATTCCGAATTTAGCTCTAGGGTCATTAAGGCTGGCTATCAAGTCTATTTTGAGCCTAATGCGGTAGTCTTTCATTCATGCCATGAAAATCTCTGGCGAGAAATTTTCATTTGGATTCACTATGGGAAAGGACGAGCTTACAGATATAATTCCGGTTGTTTTGGCCCAAAAAATTTAAAGAATCTAGTCAATATGTTTTCAACTCCTAGGATTTTTTCACCAAAAAAAGGATTAATTTTTAATCTTTTTACATGTTCTTATTATTTTTTTAGAAATATTGGAATTCTGTCCGCCCTCATACTTAAAAAATATGACTAAAAATTATAAGAAGGCCTTTAATTTCACCTGCATCAATCGTGCACGAAAAGATATACGTGGTTATAAAACAAACTATAAATTGACTATTTCATTCTCCTTACTCCGAAACAATTTAGACTCAAAAATTAAATTATTTATTAATAAGATAATTGAAGATAAGCTTATTACTGGCATACAAAATATTGACCTCCTTAGCTTAATGAAAAATATTGACAGCAATTCTTTCCTAAACTGGATAATCCAGCGATTAGATAAGACTTTTCCGGTGCGAAATATTATGATAAAAAAAATCATCCTATCCGAGCAAGATAGAGATCAGGTAGTTTTTGACTATACCTCTACTAAAGATAAACAGATTAAAATTTTTGTTGGTAAAGATAATTTGATTATTAATGCTCAAAAATTGGACTTTCCTAAATTAAACCTTAATAAAAAACTTTCATACTTTAAGAAGATTCTGGTCAAACTCCAATTACAAAATTGTTTTGGACAAACAAATAATTTCACAAATAAATCAGACTGGAAAAATATTGAAAATATACTTAATGACAATAAAAGAAATATAATTTACATTTGTAACTTTATTTGTCCTCCATACGTCAACGATAAAAAATTAGGCTATGTTGGTTTATTTGATTCAATAGCTGACGATCCAATGAAATATAATTTTGACTATGATTATATTAAAAACTTTAGAAATCTTGAAAAAATAGTCTTACTTGGTAATTGGCTAGGTATTCCTCTTAGAGGTATGATTGTGTTTTGTGATTGGGGGCTGATAAATATAGATGGTATAAAAACAACAATAAGTTCTGATGCGGAAATAATTTTATGTCTCAAGAGATTTAAAGATTCTATAGTCTCTTCACTTAAAAATTATTCTGGACTAGAGGTGATCACATTATCAGAACTCGGAGTATCAGAATATTTACCACTGGGTTTACCTTATTCATTTAATGAACGCAAAAAATTTTTAAAAGACACTATAAACTCGGATGGTGAAATATTTAAAATCATTGATAGAAATTTTTTAACTCAAATACTCATCTGGTTAAATGATCAGATATTGATTGATTTTTTAGACTGGAGAAACTTTTCAAAACTTAATGAATGGAAAAACTTTAAAGAAGATCTGGTAAATATTTTAAAAACTTATGAAAATATTTTATGGATGAAAATCAATAAAATATACTCAAATCCGAACAAAAATATTATTTACGACAAACAACATAAAGATCTTAGAGAGGAAGCTTTTTATGATGCCTTATTGAGATACGTGGAATATAAAATTTATGGCCAATTAGTCTCTTTAAATTTAGAGAAAGTCATCTGTTTATATCAAGACCCCGGATTTCCAATGGCCGGACAGCATTTTAAAAATTCAAAATTACCGGTCATGTTTATTGATCCCGATAGTCTAAAAGATAGACTTAAATTTGATCATTTTCCTTTTATAAGTTATGATAACAAACAAATGGAAAATCTTAAAAACATGAGTAATAGCCCACTTGAACCAGAAAAAAAAGCGGAGACAAAGGAAAGATATGATCCACTTGAGAAGGAAAAATACTGGCAGGATTTTTGGGAGAGAGAAGGTGTTTATAAGTTTAACCCTGAACAACCTGGCCCTCTTTTCAGCATAGATACTCCCCCGCCCACAATTTCAGGCTCACTTCATCTTGGGCATATCTTTTCCTATACACAGGCAGAGATAATCACTCGTTTCAAAAGAATGCAAGGTTCTAACGTCCGTTATTCTTTTGGACTTGATAACAATGGCTTACCCACCGAACGATTAGTGGAGAAAGAAACTGGGATAAGAGGTAATACCATAGGTTTGGAGGATTTTACTAAAATTTGTCTTGAAGTTACTAACAAATATAAGTATTTATATGAAGACCTATGGAAATCAATCGGCCTTAGCGTTGATTGGCGATTAGAATATTCAAGTATATCTCCTGAAGTCCAAAAAATAGCACAATCCACTTTTAAAGAACTCTACGAGATGGGTGTAATTTATAAAAAAAATGCTCCTGCTCTTTATTGTACAGAATGCCACACCTCTTTTGCACAAGCAGAGAAAGAAGATAAAGAAAAAGAAGCAGTATTCTATGATTTATCATTTAAAACTGAAGATGGCCAGGAGCTAATTATAGCCACCACACGCCCAGAGCTACTTCCAGCTTGTAGTGCTGTCTTTGTACACCCAGATGACCCTAGATTTAAAGATCTTGTAGGAATGAAAGTTACCACCCCACTAGGACATGAAGTTGAGATAATGACAGACGAAAAGGTTGAAAAAGAGAAGGGTACTGGGGCAGTCATGTGCTGTACGTATGGCGATGAAACCGATATTTACTGGGCAAAAAAATACAACCTAACTGAAAAAATCATATTCAGCCGAGATGGAAAATTACAGAAAGTAGAAGAAATGCCAGAACTTGAAGGAAAGACTATCAAGGAGGCAAGGGAAATTATTATAGCAAAACTTAGAAACGATGGAGTTGTGAGGAAAGAAGATCACATTAAACACAACGTTGATGTTCATGAAAGATGTGGCACTCCTGTAGAGTTTTTACCTACCATCCAATGGTTCGTAAAAATCCTAGATATGAAAGAAAAGATGCTAGAAGCCGGCAATAAAATTAAATGGCACCCAGAACACATGAAAAAGAGATACGAAGACTGGGTAAGCAGTCTAAAGTGGGACTGGTGTATTTCTAGAGAAAGATTTTACGGGATACCAATTCCAGTGTTTAGTTGTGATAGTTGTGACAATATGATTATTCCAAGCACAGACGAAATGCCTATGGATCCAAAGGCCGAAAAAGAGATTCGGGTTTGTCCTGCTTGTAAGACTGGAAAGATGGTTCCCGAGAAGAGTGTTTTAGACACTTGGTTTACGTCTTCTTTATCTCCAGAAATAAATAACAATCATCCTTTAAACGGTAAGTTAAACGGTGAGTTGTATCCAATGTCTATGAGGCCACAAGCCCACGATATAATTAGAACCTGGGCGGTTTACTCAATTCTTATGGGTTTGTATAAACATAATGCTGTACCTTGGGAAAACCTAATGATCTCAGGCCATATTTTAGTTCAAAAAGGAGAAAAGATTAGTAAGAAAACTGGTGGTGGAAAATATAAACCGGAGGATTTAATCTCTCAAAAATCAGCCGATGCTATTAGGTATGCGATGGCCGGTTCTTCTCTTGGAAAAAATACCTATTTTGATGAGAAAGAAGTGGAAAAAGGAAGAAAATTAGTAACAAAACTCTATAATGCCGGTAAATTAGTTCTTAGCAAATTGAAGGATTTTGACCCAAAGGTAGAAGTTCCTAATGACAATTTAGAAGCTATTGATCAATGGATTCTTAATAGATCAGTTGAAACAGCTCAAAAAATGGCAGAGGCTTTTGAAAATTATGAATACTCTCAAGCTCGCCAAATATTTGAGGATTTCTTTTGGAGAGAATTCTGTGATAACTATCTAGAAATAGTTAAGAAAAGATTATCAATAGAATCCAATACGGATAAACTAAAAATTTCAGCTCAATATGCCTGCTATCACAGCTTTCTCAATATTCTAAAAATGGTATCTCCTTTTATACCACACATCACAGAAGAGATGTTCCATGCAGATGTCATTATTAAACAAGATGGCGAAAATACCACAGAATCAGTTAAATCTAACGCTGAATCTGGCTATTTTAGCACCAATGAGGGCGTAAAAAGTATCCATAATACACTATGGCCTTCTCAAGAAGTTAAATATACTGACGAAAAAATAAAAGAAAATGCTGATTTTGTTTTATCAGTTATTGCAGAGATACGAAAATACAAATCTGATAACAAAATTAAACTAAGTACTCCAGTTTCTGTCCTGAAAATAAAGTGTTCAGAAGAACAGAAAGAAAAACTGACTGGCTTTTTAGACGATCTTGCTTCTCTAGCAAGGGCAGAAAAAATGGAGACCGAAATTACCAATAATAAAGAAATAGGTATAGAAATTACACTTTAGGGTTTGTAAATAAATAACATTCTCAAGTTCGTTTAGATTTATATTAGATTTTTTTGATAAAAACTTGAAGAATATAAGTATATTTTGAAAGTTTTTTCAGAAAAATATGATGTGAAGATAAGATGAAATTGTGGAGGTTATTTATTTACAAGCCCTTAGCTTATTTTATATACCCCCATCTCTTCAGATCCGGTAATTGTTTCTCAAAATCCTTACCAATATCATTCCGATAAAAGGCTTTTGGTATAACAATTTTCTTGATCAGATTAATACTTTTTTGGCGGGCTTTTTCTACCGTATCAGCTACGGCAGTAAATAGCGAAAGCGGCACCACTAACTCTAATATGAAAATGTGGAGTGGAGACCCTTCACAAAATTGTGTCTGGTATAGTAAAATTAAATTTTATTTATTAACTCACCTTACGCGCGCATTTTTTTGTAAATTTTGCAGTTCTTTGAAACTTGCCATCAATGCGCGAACATAAATTTTCGACCGAAGGGCAAAATGATTAAGTTTTGTCTTTGCTGAAAGAAGCTCGAGTTTGAAG
>JAHIYV010000143.1 GCA_018814635.1 Patescibacteria group bacterium
CAATTCGTCAAAATAATCTTTACCGAAAACCCGATTGCCCTGCTTAAGCCGTTCATCATCCAGAACAAATCCTTTGATGATGAATTCTTTCAGAGTTTTAGTAGCCCAGACACGAAACTGAGTAGCCTGGTAGGAATTGACGCGGTAGCCGACTGAGATGATAGCGTCGAGATTGTAGAATTGTGTTTTATATTTTTTGCCGTCATTGGCAGTATGTTCCAAAATGGAACTAACTGAATTTTCAACTAACTCTCCTGAGTCAAAGATGTTTTTCAAATGTTTTGTAACAGCAGGGCGTTGAACACCAAAAAGCTCGCCCATGGCTTTCTGCGTAAGCCAGACGGTTTGATCTTTAAGGAAAACTTCCACATTTACTTTGCCATCGCTTCCGGTGTAGAGAAGAAAATTTGATTGTTTATCTGTGAGATTATTTTTATTCATGATGATTTCGGCACCCTTCAGAAAAGCTAAAAAGTAGTTAACAGTTTGGAAAACATAGAAGGTGTTAAAAAATACAATTTTATCACGAAATCTCGAAAAGGACGAAAACTCGAAACCTTCTAAAACTAAAGAAGTTATAAATTTTCGGGCTTTCTAAGCTTTCGAGTTTTCGTGATGAATTTTTGAGTTTTACTCAACCTTTTCGAATGACAAATGTTTAAAACTGTTAACTGGTTTTTGAAGGATGCCATGATTTCACCCTCTTTCTTTGTTTTATTTAGAATGTATCGTGGATATTACTCTTCCCAAACCACTTGGTTAAGGTTGCTATAGCCTGATTCGACAGTTTTTGCGTGAAAAGAAGGGCGAGCCGCTTCTTGGGACGGGAGCAGACGACGTAAAATAGATTACGGTTCCGCTCGAAAGCATCTCGTTTGTTTGAAGGAATCGTGCCTTCGGCCCATTCAAGAAACTGATTAAAGTTGTACTGGTTCCATCCCCTTCCGATAATTACCAGCACATTTTCAAATTCGGCACCTTTGACACCGTGCTTGGTTGAGAAGGGGGTGTGTCCATCAATAAACCGATCTAACGCAATAACCTCTTGATAGTGAATGTCCCTTAGTTTGCGTAATTGCTCGATTGAAGATTGCTCGTCAGGTTCCAAGTCTTCTACCCGCTGCCCAATTTTTTGTTCTTTTCGTTCGACAGCATCGGGTAATCGGGGTCGTTTCGTGATTCTTAGATGGTCGAGCACCGCACCGATGGTCTCCATAGAACGCAGTTTGAGTAGCGTATTCATGTCTTCTGCCCAACTCATTTTGTCAGCATATGATTGGATGGCAGGCGTACGTCTGCCCAGAGCCGCAAACATTTCACCAAACCGCTTATTTTCATAAGCTGTGCAAACAGGTTCAAGCGTATCGACAAGGAAAGCAATGTGAGGATCCTCTTTCTTGAGAAACGCATCATTGTACTGAAATATATCTACAAAACTGCTGTAGCCCTGTTTTGCCGCGAGAGCCCTATGGGTTAGCATAAGTATTTTCGTCTTATCGGCCTCAAAACACCAACCCTCAGTAGAAAGGCGTTCTTTGAGTGCATCAAAGTGCTTATCTGCAACATCAGGGGGCAAATCACCTAACCAGTGCTGTCCTGTAAGCCTTTCACCCGTCCAGCCATTGGTGTGGTAAACGGCCACAAATCCTTCGGCATTCGGGTCTTTCACTTCTTGCGGAAGCTCTATCCGCATACGATTGAGGACATTTACTATTACAGGGACCGAACGAAAATTTGCTTCCTTACCGATAACCTCAAGGGCTGGGTGTTCAATCTTTCCGCAGCCATCACCGTAAATTTTCTGCCAATGATCCCCAAAAAAACCTATTAGAGGACCTTCTCCGGTGCTTATGAAGTAAGTTTTCAGGGCATTGGCAAACTCTTTATTGGTGTCCTGATATTCGTCGATAAGCAGTATCGGGTAACGAGCGGTGAAGAGATTGCGAAACTTGGCTTGTTCCATGAGTGCGACGGTAAGAGATAAAATATCATCGTGACCCAGAAAGATATGTTCTTCTTTTATTGTCCGATAACCAAGGTCGTAATCGATTTTTTGTGTGCCGATTCCTCCCGCCTCCGATAGCTTTTCTGTCCACTGGGAGAGTTGAGGAAGCTTTTCTCGCAGATGTGGCTGGAAGTTCTTGATCAGCGACCAGCAGAAGGCATGTATGGTGGAGGACAGGATTGCCGGATGCCCGTCTGTACGTGATTTAATTTCGTCGGTGGCAACATTAGTATAAGTAATACAGGCGACTTGCTGATGCCGCCGAAGTAAGAGGTCCCCTTGTTTGTCGATTAAATACCTAAGAGCTTTGATTAGGGAGTAGGTCTTGCCTGCACCTGCCCCCGCTTCAAGCAGAAAGCTTTTGCGTTGTTCAATACAGTTATAGACAGAGGCAAGGGCTTTTTCTGCGGCCTGTTCCGCCGGGTTCATTGAAGTGGCTTCAATCATGTGTCACCTCCTACGCAGAAGTTATCTCTGCTTCTTTGGGGGCGTTATCAGAGGTGTCCGATAGACTGGTAGCCGGGTGTTTCGGATTCTCTGCTAACCAAATCAGTCCTTCTTTAATGTAGCGGGGCACAGCCCATTCGGTTTTTTCTATCGCATATTTCAGCGCAAATTCCGACTTCTTCATATCCTTGGCCTCGGTCGAAACTTCTTCCTCATCCCTTTCTGCGGAGTCATCTGTTAATTCGAATAGATCCGGGTTTGCCAAGATGAAAGCTTCTTCAAGACTACGCCCACACGGATTGCCGTTCGCTTCTGGAACTTGATAAGCGAGGCGGATGATACCTTTGGTTTTTTCTTCGGTAGACTTATTGATAATGTCGTCAGGCGTAATTTTCTTGTCTTGAAACCAATCCTTAATACAAGCATTACTTGTCCGGGAGCCTTCTGACACCTCGCAAGATACAAATCGATTATTTTCGTTTTTTTTCACCGAGTCCAAATCTGTAATGATCAGAGTTCGTAACTCCAAGAAGTTAAACAAATTGAGAAATTTATGCGCATACGCACCACCTACCTCCACAACGGAAACATATTGGCTGGACAAGTGGGGACCATTGGGTGTTTCTGCGTCTACTTTTTCGATCATTTTCGGCAGCAGCAGTCGCTCTGTCGTGCCCTCGATCAGTATGGCTTTGTCGGCAAACAATAGGTCGCAGCGTGTCAAGGTCATATACTTATGCAGGAACTTTTGATCTTCCGGCGGCGTGCCACCGAGATCCTCTCGTAGGCCCTTTATCTGTGTAGAGCGGACATTGCCTGCGTGCTCATCTGAGGTGGCGAGGAAATACCGCATGGATTCGAAAGTAGCTTTGTTTGCCAAATGAGAGGAATGAGTGGTAACGACGAATTGCACTGGCCATGGGAGACCCTTATTAAATGTATGGGCAAAGACATCGGCAATAGCACTGAGCTTACCAATAAAGACCTCCTGCATTTGTGGGTGCATATGTACTTCTGGTTCTTCAATGAATATAAGATGGATGCCCGCTTCCGCTTCTTTTGCTATAAAGGATTTGAAAAAATCCAGGAGCTTAAGCAGGATGAAAATAAGATTGCGTACGCCCAGACCATTGTATGATTCGGGAAGATTAATCCCGTTGACTCCGGTATAATAAACTTTGGTGTGGTCTTTCAGAAGACGCTCCACATCCAGCGTCGTTTCGGTGAGCAGGCGAGGATCACTCAGTCCGGGATAACCAAACAGTGAAAACGCTGGAAGGAGACCTACCAATTGCTTATTGAAACTATCATCGATATCACCTTGTATATCTTTAACTGCCTCCCCTATCTTTTGAGCAATGTCACGATCTTTTGGGTCTGCCGAATCGGACATGGCAGTTTTGAAAAGGGATTCGAGTATCTTGCCCAAGAGATTTATGTCTTTATGCGTTGTATCATCTATCCCGCGTTGAGCATTTATGAACCCGCTTTGCAACAGGGCTCGGAGTTGTGACCATTCCATATTTTTCTGGTTTGTTGAGTCATTGGGGTCCATCGCAAGCACATCAGATGTGTAGCACTTTTTGACACGCTCTTTTATTGCCCGAAAGAAGGTTGTTCTCTGCGGGCTATCATCGGCTTTTGGGTCGTAGCTAAAATCCTTAAAAAACGCATCAATCTCACCATTTTTCAATTGATAGCGAATGACAATAAATGTTTCTGTACAGTCCGGGTTCAAATCGATGATGAAATCTCCGAGCGGACCAAGGCTGGAAGCGTTTTTCTCATAATCTACAATCAGCTTGACCTCGATGATTGGAAGAGCCTTTCGAATCTCGTTTTCCTCGCGACCTTGGTGTTTGAGGAGAAAAGCCTTCCAGAAGTCTTCATGCACTGAAAGAGAGAAGTCCTCCAACTGAAAGGTGGGCAAGTTTTCCTTCAACAAGCGTCGGAACAATTCAGTTATCGAAGTCTTGCCGCTGTTGTTTCGCCCAACAATTACCGTCGTTCGCTTTTCGAGGGAAAGATCGACCTCTTTAAGCAAACGGAAGTTCTTGATTTCGATCTTGTGAATGTGCATGGCTCAACTCCCTATTTTCAACTAACACAGAATATAACCTCTCCCCGCGTATTTACTCCAATTTGACTGGATAAAGTTGCGTATGCCATTCTTTGGATTATATGCAGGGTAAATAAGCCGATATGATTGTTCCGCCTCAACAAAGGAACCTATAAGTATCAACGACTTAGAAGCCAAGTATAATAATCCAATAGATGGGGAGCGGCTTTCGCCGAGGTTGCAATGAACTAAACATTTTTTATTCGTCTGCAATGCCGCATCGATAAACTTCAAGGATTCATTAATAATGACCTCAGAGATATATGACGGATCATCGACATCCACAATATTCAGAAACAACTTATTATTTCTTATTGCATAGAGATATTCGGGGTGGTTTTTAGGTGCCCCTCTTCCCGTATAACCAAGCAAAGCTTTGTGGTACGGTTCCTTACACTCGATGTTCAAGTTTTTCCTTAACACATTGATTTTATTAGAGTTAAGGAAGGAGTGTGTTAAAATTGCTATCTCCTTTTATATCAAGGGGTTAGCACAACCAATACCCAAAAAACTTGGAAATCGAATGAAAAA
>JAHIYV010000118.1 GCA_018814635.1 Patescibacteria group bacterium
AATAAATTATTTACTAATAAAATTTCTTCATCAAGCACATTAAACATATCACAAGACGTTAAATAAACAACGGAACGTTGTGGGCTATAAAAAAAGTCAGTGGGGTTTGAGTGGATAATCCACAAAAACAGTCAGTTTTAAGGTAGTGTGGTTGTCATATAAATATGACAACAAAAAACAACATATTCCAAGAATTCCTTGAAGAATACATAGGGGCAAGTCGAGTACATAAAGGAGAAATACTCGACCATACAGGTGACGGGAGTGCGACTCCCGTCACCTGCCGTCATTCTGTATTGTCCAAGGTCGGACCTTGGACACTTGCAAAAGCTAGGATTCTACGTGTGGTCTTTGGATAAACAGCTCTAATATGTTAATCTTGTTATTGTTATGGATATGAAAGATATTATTATAGAAAATGCGCCGTCGTCATTGGCGTTTGTTGTGGGTGGAAATACTATTAGAGAATACTTAATTGCTTTTGCGGTTCTTGTTGTGGGGATGGTTGTCTTAAAAATTTTTCAAAGTGTGTTGTTAGACAAACTTAAGAAAGCGTCGGAAAAGACCAAGACAGACTTAGATGATGTTTTTATAAAAATATTAAAAGATATCAAACCCACCTTTTATGTTTTGTTTGCGTTTTATATTGCTATTCAATTTTTAACAATACCTGCTGTTTTTGGACAAGTAATTCAAGGGGTTTTTCTTTTTGTAATCATTTTTCAAGTTATTCGCGCCTTGCAAACACTTATTGACTATGGGGCTGATAAAATAATTGGACAAACAGACGATGAGGGCAACACCCGCAACAAATCAGCAATCAAAAATATAAGCGCTGTGTTGAAAATTTGTTTGTGGATTTTAGCGGGACTAATCGTTCTATCAAACCTTGGGTTTAATATCTCGTCTCTGATTGCTGGTTTGGGAATTGGAGGTATTGCCGTAGCTTTTGCCCTTCAAAATGTTTTGACAGATATTTTCAGCTCTTTCTCAATCTTTCTTGATAAGCCATTTAAGGAAGGAGATTTTATTATTGTCGGAAATGATATGGGGGTGGTGGAAAAGATAGGAATCAAAACAACGCGACTTAAAACATTGCAAGGAGAAGAACTGGTGGTTTCTAACAATGAACTTACCTCCGCGCGTGTTCGTAACTTTAAGAAACTAGAAAAAAGAAGGGTTGTTTCTGTTTTGGGGATATGTTATGAAACTGATTCAGAAAAACTAAAAGCTATACCGTCCATAATAAAAAATATCATTAACGCAACAAACCTTACTGAATTTGACAGGTGTCATTTCAAAGAATATGGAGATTTTTCCTTAAATTTTGAAATTGTGTACTATGTGAACTCGGCAGATTATGCTCAGTATATGGACGCGCAACAAACAATCAATTTTAAGATTAAGGAAGATTTTGAAAAAAGAGATATTGAGTTTGCTTATCCTACTCAAACTTTGTATATTCAAAAAACAGAGAAAAATTAAAAGCCACTGATATAATCAGTGGCTTTTTTGTCTTTTCTATTAGACAAATTCTATTTCTATCCGTCTAAACTATCTATAAAGTTATTGGCCACTTTTCGGTATTCTTTAGGATAAGAAACGACTACCCCCAGCAAGTCTGATTCGTCGAGAGGACTGACTTTTACGGTTAAGTTTACGTTGCCGCCTGTAAACGCGCGATATCTTACCTTATAAAGGAGTATAATGCCGATTATAATCAAAGGAATACCAATAACTATAAAAGTAAGCGGAATACCCAATAACACAAATCCTATTCCTAAAATCAATTTACCATAAGGGTAAGGAGCCTGTGTTTGAAACACAGCAGAGCGTTCCCCTTGAGAAAGAACGGTCCAGTCATTATCAGTAAAAAAGTTTACTGCCTCATCCAGAACCTCTTTCTTTGACTGTTTAGTTGTTGTATTAATTTTTGCCATTTTTTTGTGTCCTTTAATTACTTCTTCTTTTTCAAAAATTCTTTCTTTTTTGAGCTTAAATAAGTAATTAAAAGATAATTAAACAAATAAAATTATAATATCCCACCCGCTCGACCTACGGGTGAAGTAGGTTAAGCAAGGTAGCTTTTTGTTAAACATCAAACACAAAGATAGTGCATTCAAATTCTCTTAATTTTAACACCTCACCCACTGTCGCATTTGAATCCGAACAATGTTAAAGTTAAAGAATGAAAAATAAAACCAAAAAGTTCTCGCATCTTTCAAAAAGCGAACGCGATGAAATAGTAATTTTATTAGATAAAAAATATTCATTTCGGAATATTGCT
>JAHIYV010000119.1 GCA_018814635.1 Patescibacteria group bacterium
ACGTCCGCGTTTAACAACGCTGTTTTGCTCAGCGAAGCTTCGCATAACAGCGTTTATCTGAAATTTCTGTCGAAAAGAAAATCTTTTCTCCAGAAACTTCAGATTAAACGCGGACGTTATGTGCAATATTACTCGGGCGGCGGCTTAACAAAAGATTAATAAATACGATAAGTTGATTATGAAATTATGATTAAAAAATTACTTAAAATAATTTATTTGAAATTACCAAAACGACAGAAAGAAAAGGCAATTTATTATTATAAATGGAGACCATATTTTCATAAAAATTTTATAGCTGCTTTGATTAGGCTTTTTATGAAAAATAAAAAAATTAGAAACATTAATCTATTCGAGCAAAGATTTTATTCTCAAAATGGAGAGGATGGCATTATAAAAATAATATTTGACAAAATAGGAACTACAAATAAATTCTGTGTTGAGTTTGGAGTAGGAAATGGTACAGAATGTAACACACAATACCTAATTAAAAAACAAGGTTGGAACTTTTTGCATATGGATTGCGGAGACAAGCTTTCTCCATCAACAAAAAAAGAAACTGTTACTGCAGAAAATATTAATTCTCTGTTTAAAAAATACAAAGTTTCAAAAGAATTTGATTTGTTATCAATTGATATAGATTTTAATGATTATTGGGTTTGGAAAGCAATTGATGGTTACTCTCCACGAGTTGTGGTCATAGAGTATAACTCCAGTATTCCCCCAACCGAAAGTAAAACTGTAAAGTACGACCCAAATGCACAATGGGATGGCACTAATTATTTTGGAGCGAGTTTATTCGCATTAGCAAAGTTAGGCAAATCAAAGGGCTATACTTTAATAGGTTGTGATCGTATGGGATCTAATGCATTTTTTGTAAGAAATGATTTAATTAAAGAAAATTTTCAAATTAAAAGTGTTGAGAAAATTTACAAGCCACCCAGATATGGCAAGAAAGTTAATGGTAGATGTATAGGTCATCCACAGTCTAATAAATCAATGACTCCTGTTTAAATTTCTAATTTTTAGGCCGCCGCCCTGCGTCATACTGTCGGTCGCTTCGCTCCCTCGTTCGCCTTGCAGGCTCACCACATAACAGCGATTAAGAGGAAAATCCTTGCAGGATTTTGCCAAAATTTTCTCTGTGAGAAAACTTTTCTTAATCGCATATGTTATAGAGAAAAATCAGAAGCAATAAAAGTCTAAATCAGAAAGTGAATAAGCAAGCGGGCAAAAAGAAAAAGGGGTGTGGGGAAAATGAATTTTTGCTCGCCGAAGCGAAGCGGAGGCGGGCGAAAACGCTAGGCGGGATTTAATCCGCAAAATCCTCTGGATTTTCTTCAAAAAAAGTTCGGATTTCGTCCAACAAACACCACCAAACACATCTTTTGAATTTTTTATAAATGAAGGAAGCTCGGCTTCCAGAAACAACGCGTTGGGTTATTTGTTTGTTTGTTTCTATAAATTTTCAAATACGATATCTGCTATGTCTTTTCTTATGATATTAATTAACCCAGCATTTTCTTTTCTGTGTGGATAAGTATAATTTGAAAGCATCACAAACCCTATTTCTTTTTTAATATCACAAACAAACACACAGCCAGTAAAACCTGTTTTCCCAAAAGTTTCTTTACTGCAATTATTACCCATATAACGTGGTTGATTTAGCTCCCACCCGAGTCCCATAGAATACCCAATATGAGTTAATTGGTTTGTGTGTATCTGTTTTACAAGTTCTGGTGAAAAATAGGTATGTCCATTGAGTGAGCCGTTATTTAATAACATTTCCAAAAAATTTAATAAGTCTGGAACGGTGGAAAAAAGCCCAGCAGAGCCCACACTCATTTTTTGTTCTAAGACGAAGGCGGTTTCATCATGTACTTCACCCTGTACTAATTTTTTTCGCCATTCTTGAATTTCTGTTGGAACAATCTCGTCTTTTTTGAATTGTTGCAGGGGTTTGAAAAGAGTTTTTTTCATTTGCAGAGGTTCAAAAAAATACTTTTTGCCAAGCTTATCTAATGGCTCATTCAAAATTCTTTGAACAACTAAACCAAGCAGAATACTAGTTGCGTTTGTGGAAAAAGATTTTGTTCCGGGCGCGCTCTTAAAATTTGTTGTGAAAATAACATCTAAAATTTCATCAGGGGTGCCATTTTTATATTCAGACAAACGAAAATTATAATTCAGTGTTTGGGTAAGAAGGTGTTTAATCAACACAGTCTCTCTATCAGAATTACGAAATTTTGGAACAAAGTTTATTAATTTATCTTCTAAATTTAATTTTCCCTTGTCAATAAGTTGTAGCGCCAGAGAAGAAGTAGGAATTGCTTTTGTAAGCGAGGCGACATCAAAAACAGTTTCTTCTCTAACGACGGGACTGTCCGCGTCAAAAGTAAAATTACCAAAAGGCATGATTATCCTATCTCTATTTTTTCTTATAATTCCCACAACACAAGCCGAGAAAACTTTTTTTGTAATGGCGCGTAAAATTCTGTCTCTAATTTTTTTTCGCATAGAATATTTATTATTTTTTATTATTATTGCGCAATTTTTACAATCATTGGTTCTTCTGCGGCAGTGTCTTGGAGTTGTGAAATAAAGTTTTTTAATTCAAAAGGTTTTGATACTCCATGCATTATAAAATCCCGATCT
The DNA here is from genome assembly GCA_018814635.1 of Patescibacteria group bacterium. Taxonomy (GTDB): domain Bacteria; phylum Patescibacteriota; class Minisyncoccia; order Phycocordibacterales; family JAGLOS01; genus JAGLOS01. The sequence goes on from JAHIYV010000119.1 coordinate 2,653, forward strand.
TCTCCCGCGGTTTGAATATGAATTAT
>JAHIYV010000120.1 GCA_018814635.1 Patescibacteria group bacterium
ACAATGCCCAGACGAGTGTCCTGTTTTTAGTATGCCTTGTCCTGAAAAGTATGAAACTATTTTTGAACACGACAAATGTGGTTGTATGATTCACCCACAATGTCTAGATCAAGAATCTAAAAAGATATATGATCCTTCGGGGCCTTTTTGAAATTTCTGTGTTAAGATGTTGTTATGAAAATAAAACAGGTTGTATTGATTATTCGCGATGGGTGGGGGTATCGGGCGGGTAAAAAGAACAATACTATTGCGTTGGGGAAGACCCCTAATACGGATAAGTTGATGAAAAATTATCCGCATATTCTTTTGGATGCTTCTGGCGAAGCGGTTGGTTTGCCTAAGGGGTTTCAGGGTAATTCAGAGGTTGGGCATATGACTATTGGCGCGGGGAGGAGAATCTCTCAGTTTTTGGTTCGCATCAATCAAAGTATTAATGACAAAACATTTTTTCATAACAAAGCATTTTTAGATGCGATACAGAATTGCAAAAAGCACAAAACCAAACTGCATCTTATTGGTCTCTTGCAAACAGAGGGTGTGCATTCTCATATGGATCATCTTTTTGCGTTCCTTGATTTATGTAAAAAAGAACAATTTTATAATGTCTATATTCATATTATTACCGATGGCAGAGATGCTCCCGTAACTGCAAGTATTGAGAAAATTAAAAAATTACAAAAGAAAATTCGCAAAATTGGGTTTGGAATAATAGCCACTATATCAGGAAGATATTACGCAATGGATAGAGATAAAAAATGGGACAGAACTCAACGCGCGTATGATTGTATTATTCGCGCGCGAGCCGGCGAATACAGCGATATTGTAAAACAAATTCAAGAATGTCATAAAAAAGACGAAACAGATGAATTTATTATTCCTAGAAAATTAATAGGATATTCGGGTGTGAAGAAAAACGATGCCATTATTTTTTACAATTTCAGAACTGACAGACCACGACAACTCACACAAGCAATTATTGAAAAAAAATTTGAGGGATGGACGCGAACACGACCCAATGTATATTTTGTGGCAATGACAGAATTTTACGACTCAATAAAAACGCCGATTGCTTTTGTGGATATACCCCTTAAGAATTTATTAGGGGAGGTTATAAGTCACTATGGGTTAAAACAATTACGAATATCAGAAACGGAAAAATATGCGCATGTAACTTCCTTTTTTAACGGGTGTAAAGATGCGCCATATAAAAATGAAGAAAGAATTTTAATTCCTTCGCCACGAGTTGCGACTTACGACTTGAAACCAGAAATGAGTATTTTTGAAATTACCGATAAATTACTGCTAAAAATTGACGAAGAAAAATATGCTTTTATTGTTGCGAATTTGGTAAATGGAGATATGGTAGGACATACAGGGGTTTTGGAAGCGAGTCTGCGCGCAGTTGAAGTTGTTGATGAATGTGTTGGTAAAATTACTGCCAAAATATTAGAAAAAGATGGAACAGCTTTAGTTTTTGCGGATCATGGAAACATTGAAGACCAAGGCACTAAACGGAATACATCGCACACCACAAATAAAGTACCGTTTATTTTAGTATCTCAAAAAGGAAAAGAAATAAAGCTCCAAAAAAAAGGCGGTTTACAAGATATAGCGCCAACAGTTCTTAGTTTACTAAACATAGAAAAACCCCCCGAGATGACCGGAGATAGTCTGATAAAAAAGAACAATTAAAATTTAATATAAAACAAACAAATACACAAAACACTTGAACGAGAAAATGAGCGAGGTTCAACCTCGCTCAGGTAAATGAGCGAGGTTGAACCTCGCTCATTTAAACCTCACTCAGTTATCATTTATATAGTAGAATGCAATTATGAAAAAGCCAACATTTATAAATGACGAAATATATCATATCTACAATCGTGGCACAGAAAAAAGAAAGATTTTTTTAGATAAACAAGATCATCTGCGTTTCATCCATAATTTATTTGAATTTAACGATGAAAATTCTGTACCAAACTTTAGCCGCTCGTTCACAATGAGCGAGGCAATGAGCGAGGTTGAACCTCGCTCACGCCCAAGAAAATTGTTAGTAAAAATACTTATATTCACATTAATGCCTAACCATTTTCATTTACTGTTAAAACAAGAAGAGGTTAATGGGATAGTAAAGTTTATGCAAAAACTTGGAACAGGATACACAATGTATTTTAATAAAAAATATAAACGAGTGGGTGGTCTTTTTCAGGGCAGATTCAAAGCTGTTTTAATAAATGAACATGCTCACTTTCTTTATCTTCCGTACTATATTCATTTGAATCCATTATCCTTGCCAAACAAGGCAAATACAACAACCGTTTCGTTTATTGAAAAAATGAATTTTTTAGAAAATTATAAATGGAGCAGTTTTCCTGATTATATTGGAAAGAAAAATTTTCCTTCTGTGGTCCAAAGAGAATTTCTGCTAGACTTTTTTGGTGGTGAAAAAAAATATAAAAAAGACACCTTAGAGTGGTTAAAAAATGATGATGAAAACACGGAGGAGATTCAAGGCATTACATTAGATTGAAATAATAATAAACAAAATAAATGAGCGAGAAATGAGCGAGGTTGAACCTCGCTCATTCTGTTTTATTGTTTATTGAATTCAACTGTATTACCGTTTACCGAATTTGTTGTAGGGTCTTGATCCCTTGTTTCCATTTGGAGAATGATTAGCATAACTGCTTGGCGCCGTTGATGGTTGAACACCTTTCTTTTTGGCAAAATCGGGGTCTATCGCTTTGATAGACAAACTTATTTTATCCGCTTTTTTATCTACTTCTTTGACCATCACAGAAACAATTTCGCCGAGAGATAAGACACTTTCTATTTTTTCTATTCTAAATGGCGCAATTTCAGAAATGTGAACTAATCCTTCTGTGTTTGGACCAATTTTTACAAGCGCGCCAAAATCAAATAATTTTGTAACCTCGCCTTCAAATTTTTCTCCCGCAATATATTCGTGGGTTAGTGTTTCAATAAAAGCGCGCGCTTTTTCCGCTCCGCTTTTTTCTCCTGTGATATAAACGGTACCATCTTCTTCAATAGAAATATCTGCGCCTGTTTCTTCTTGAATTTTCTTTATCATTTTTCCTCCGGGGCCAATAAGCATTCCGATTTCATCAGGTTTAATTTGAATAGTAAGAATTCGTGGAGCCTTTGGAGCAAGATCAGCGCGTGGCGCGCTAATTTCTTTTTCTATTGTATCTAGAATATGTAAGCGCGCTGTTTTTGCGACGGTAAGAGCTTCTTCTAGAATTTTAACAGGTATGCCACCAACTTTAATATCCATTTGGATTGCTGTTATTCCTTCACGGGTTCCGGCAACTTTGAAATCCATATCGCCGTGATGATCTTCAGGCCCTTGAATATCTGTCAGAATTTTGTAATTTTTCGCGTCTTTCATCATAAGACCAATCGCAATTCCCGCTACCGGCCGTTTAATTGGCACTCCTCCATCCATCAAAGCAAGTGTGCTTCCACAAACCGATGCCATCGAAGTTGAGCCATTTGATGCCATTGATTCAGACACAATTCTAATAGTATAAGGAAAATCTTGTTTGGATGGTATGACTGGAAGCAGGGCTTTTTCAGCAAGAGCTCCGTGTCCAACCATTCGTCTGTTCATTCCCATTCTGCCTACTTCGCCCACTGAAAATGGCGCAAAATTATAATGATGCATATAATGTTTTTTTGCGTCGCGGGTTTCCATCTCATTGATAATTTGTGAATCATCGGGCCCGCCTAGTGTAAGAACTGACAAAATATGCGTTCCTCCGCGATAGAATAAACCAGCACCGTGCACAACACCCGAAAGACCTCCTGCTTGCGCGTAAAGTTCCCGCACTGTGTCCATCGGACGACCGTCTGCCCTTTTATTTTTTTCAATAGCGGCGCTATGTAAAATATCGTTAACAATTTCCTCGTAATAATCACCAGAGAGGGAAACGCTTTCTTCGGGAAGTTTTTCTTTGCAAATAGCAAGCCACTCGTCTTTTAATGCGTCAATAGCAGTATTGCCCGGACCATTAAACACGGCTTGTTCTACTTTTCCACTAATTTCTTGTTCAAAAAGTTTTTTTGCTTCTTCGCTAATTTTTTCTGTTTCAATTTTTGTTTTTTCTTTTCCAATCTCAGCAATAATCATTTTTTGAAATGTTTGCATTTTTTCAATTTCCTCAGACGCTTTTTTTAGGGCGCTAGCAATTATCTCTTCACTAGCTTCGTTTGCTGTTGTTTCTATCATATTAATATGACCATTGTTTCCACAAGCGATAATTTCAAATTCAGTAGTTTCGTGTTCGCGTTCGTCATAAGTTGGATTTGTAATCAAAGTTTCATCATCACGATTTTTACCAATGCGCGTAGCGCTTACTGGTCCGTTCCATGGTATATCTGATGTAGCTAATGCGAGAGAAGCGGCATTAACTGCCAAAACATCAGGGTCATATTTACCAATAGACAAAACAGTTGTAACAACTTGCATCTCATTTCGTATTTGTTGATTAAAAAGAGGACGAATTGTTCTATCTACAATACGACCTGAAAGCACAGCCGCATCGCTTGGTCTACCTTCTCTTCTCATAAAACGACTTCCCAATATATATCCCGCCGCATAAAACTTCTCTTCGTAATCAACTGTAAGAGGAAACCAATTTAACCCCTCTTTTTTACTTGACGACATTACTGCTGTTGCAAGAACCACTGTGTCTCCGCAACGCAAAATAACAGAACCATTTGCTCTTTCTGCTAAATCCGAAAATTGAGCGATAATAGTCTGCCCACCAATCTCCACCGAATATTCTTTTTTATCCATAACTAAATTAAGTTAAATCTCTTCTATTACTGTGCCGTTAGGAGTGTAAGATCTCTTGTAAAAAAATTTTTGACTCAGCGCTTTTCCAGAAATTCCCTTACAAGAGGGCTTACATATTAAAACAAAAGCTTCAACATAATTACCTAACAGCACTTTCTAATAATATCTGTAGTCTAGCAGATTTCTTCTATTTTCTCAAATTTTCCGTTATAGATAATAAAAAAGTTGTAGAAAAACAAAAACTATCGTAAAATTAAAAGGTATGGAAAAAGTTATTTGGAAAATAATTATTTTTTTAGGACTAGTGGTAACTCCTTCTTTTGTTTTTGCGGGAGTTGTGGACGTATCGCTAAGTCCTCAAGCGCCCGAGCCTCAGGAAACCGTGCGCGCAACACTAATAGGGCCTTTGGTTGATTTTGATAAATCAAAAATTTATTGGTATATAAATGAAAAAGTTCAGGTTTCTGGTATTGGAGAAAAAACATTTTCTTTTATTGTTGGTGAGGTGGAAGAAAAAACAACTCTTGATATAATTATAATAACAGAACAAGGCAGGCGGTTTGATTTACAAAAAATTATAGTGCCAACAAGTATTGATTTGCTGTGGGAAGCGCAAACATATACACCGCCATTTTATAGAGGCAAAGCTCTTCCCACCGAAGGAAGTCCTATAAAAGTTGTTGCAATACCAAACACCAAAGACCAAAAAACTAAATATACTTATTCTTGGGGGGTAAACAAGCTCTTTCCTCTTGTTGATTCTTCGGGATACAATAGAACAAGTTTTATACTGTCTGGCGCGAAGGAAAAGTATTCTCAAAAAGTGGTGGTTAGCGTGTCGTCTTTTGATGGTTCTAAAAACACGAAAAAAATAATTAAAATTACATCTGTAGAACCTGCTGTGGTTTTATATGAAAAGAGCATAAAAAATATTTTGAACAGTCCATTTTTAGGTCAAGCGTTATCTGGGGCTAAAGAAGTTAATAGTAAAGGTTTAGTTATTAGAGCAGAGCCCTATTTTTTCTCAAAAACAGATTTGGAGAATAATAAATTAGAATATATATGGAAAATAAATCAAAGCTCAATTAAGAATCTCAAGAAACAACAGCGAGAAATAAATTTTGTCCCTCCAACAAAAGAAAGTGCGGGTCAACAACAAAGCTCAATACAAGTGACCATTAAAAACACAGCCACATACGCTCAACAAAGGAGTGCTGGCCTTTCGTTAAAATATTAAAAAATGCCTCAAAAAACAAACAATAAAATAATATACGGCGTAGTGATATTGGTTGCTATTTTGACTAGTATAATTGTATTTGTACTAATAAACCCCACAAATAATTCAAAGATTGGCGACATAAAAGATAGGTTTCTTCCTTTTGGCAATCCACCCTCCGCGGGAAACAACCCTTTCGTTCCTACTCCCGATGACACTGAAACACCAGACGACGCACCTTTCGTTATACAAAAAATGAGACGATTAGTTGACGCGCCTGTCGCTGGCGCTTCGTTTTTCACAGACGATATGGGACAAATTAGCATACGATACGCGGAACAAAAAAATGGAGATGTTTATGATTATTCTTTAAGCACTGGAGTTTCAAGACAAATTTTACGACAAAATCTGCCCGGCGTACACAATGTTTTATGGAATAATAACGGAAAAAATGCTATTTTTAGATTTCTAAAAACTGTTGGCAATCAAGATACCATTAAAACCTATGCTCTTTTTTTTGAAGAAATAGCGCCAGGAGAGGACGCTATTTTTGAAGGAAGATGGTTGCCCGACGAACTGCCAGAAGTAATTGTTTCACCCATCAGTGAAAAAGTTGCGTACTTACAAAAAAATAAAAAGGGGGATTCTTTTATCTGGTTGGAAGAAATAAAAGAAGACCAAAATATGGAAGGAGACCAAAATAGGGAACAGATTTTTGCGTCGCCATTTAGTGAGTGGTTATTAGAACAGCCAACAGAAGCATTGCTTACACTTGCAACAAAACCGTCCTACAATCTTGATGGCTATTTATATTTTGTAGATATTGCAAGCAAAACAACAACAAAAATATTAGGAAACAAAAAAGGACTTATGGCTCTTACAAGTCCTGACGCGACAAAAATTCTTTACGCGGAGAGCGCGAAAAATTCTTATGAACTAATTCTTTATAATGTAGAAACAAAAAAAGAAACCGCGCTTGGCATAAAAGCTTTTCCTGAAAAATGTGTTTGGAGTGTAGGAAATAGTAATTTACTATATTGCGCCGTTTCAAATTTAACAAATAATAAAAATATGCCTGACGAATGGTATCAAGGAGGAGTTTCTTTTTCTGACGACATTTGGCTTATAAATACGGAAACGGGGAAAATCGGTCTTCTTGCAAGGACAGCAGATTTTGATTTTGAGGGGCAGGGTATTGATGTTATTAAACCATTTTTAAGCCCGGACAACAGTCTTCTTCTGTTTACAAACAAAAAGGACGGAACATTATGGCTATTAGAATTAGAAACCATAGAAAATGCAGGCTTATGAATAAAATAAAAAAAGAAAAAAAATTAACACAAGTTTTTCTCTTTGGATTTTTGATATTGTTTTTTAGTGTATTGTTTTTCGCGCCTCTAAATAATACACGGGTGGTGTTTGCCCTAACAATAGAAGAATGGGTAGCTGCGTCTGAAAATCCAGAGGCTACGGCTGCGGCTGCAGAAGTGGTGGCCTCTGAGGCGGCTACTACCGCCGCTGAAACCGCTGCGTCTGCTGTTGTGGCGCGGGCGGAGGCGGCGGCAATTGCTTCTGATCCTACTGCTACTCAGGTTGAAATTGATGCGGCTGAAGTAGTAGCTACTGAGGCGGAGGACATCGCTGACGCTGCGCTTGCGACAGCGATAGACGCTAGGGATACAGCAAACACTTTAGCGTCTAAGGCTGGCACACAAACAGTAGCACTCTCCCCTGGCTACCGCCCCAACGACCCACTAACCTACTCTTCCCTAGAACCAATACCGGGGGTTGATTACTCTACACCGGAGAATCCGGGCTCTTATTTAGCAAGCTTAATAAAAGTTATAATAGGAATTACCACAGCCCTTGCAGTGCTTATTATAACCATAGCGGGCATAGAACACATTCTAGGAGCAGGAAAAGAAGACGCGCGCACCGCGGCAAAAGAAAAAATGTATGGAGCTCTTATCGGTCTTATCATCGCTCTCGCCTCTTATTTAATCTTAAACACAATCAACCCGAATCTCCTAAATCTTGATCTCTCCATGCCAGAGATTAACGCAACCGCGCCTGCCCCTCCGCCCACCGCTTATCAGACATGTATGAGTAAATGTTTGGAAAAGCGTAGGGATGACGGCTTGATAACTACAACAGATGATGGAATAGCCCAGTGTCAAGACCCCACAGAATGTGGTCCTCCGCCAGTTGCTTACGGCCCGCCAGGTGGCGCTAATAATGATGCTGAAATAAGAGCCTACCTTAAAAAAACCGCAGGCATTACAATAAATAAAGATAATTGCGCTTTTTACGGCGCTACTAATTGTACCAGTTTAGATGGGTTGCGAGAAAACACGATTGCTGGACTTTTGTCTTTACAAGCGGGACTCCAAACTGTTTGTTCTGGGTGTGTTGTTAATGTTACGGGAGGAATAGAAGCTGGTCATTCTCTTGGTCATAGTAACGGATATAAAGTGGATATTAGCCTCAATCCGAATATTGATGCTTATATTACTGAGCATTTTACTCGCGCTGGAACTAGATCTGGCCCGCATGGAGGACCAATATATAAAGACGCAAACGGCAATGAATATGTCAAAGAAAGCAATCATTGGGACATTACTTTTAAGTAAACATAACTTCTATTTACTATCTTAAATTAGTTCCATGTAACAACGCTGCCGGTGTTATACATGTTCAATTTTAGCCAGTAATAAAAAATTGTTATATTTTTAACACTTTATGTTAAAATTTAGGCATAAGTTTAAACCCTGTATAAATGTAAATTTAACAGGATAATCAATTTTAATCAAT
>JAHIYV010000121.1 GCA_018814635.1 Patescibacteria group bacterium
AAATATTTTTAACACTGCTACACCGCCAACGACTACTCATTATTATTCTGCCATTTCTAATGCCGCGTGGGTATAAGTGTTGCCTGCATCCCATAACATCCAGGAATCAAGTCCTGCGTCGTATGTTGCTTTGATCTGCGCACGCACCATCGCTGGTGTATATACCACAGGATAATTGTTATCTTGCAGCCAAGGACGTAATTGATCTTTTGATATCTTACCGCGACCCCCAATAGGTGTTGTCGTAGAGTTTGCCATATCCACCAACCGTTTAACCCCTTCTTCCATAGAATATTTTACAATTTCATAAGGATAGTCATTTACATTTTGATAACCATTAAATCCACTGGGATAATGAGACGGGTAAACCATTGGCGCGATATAGTCAAAATACGGCGCCGCGTATTCAAGAATTTGCCCTATATTAAGATCGTCTGGATTGGTCATTGTCATACCAAAAAGATCTGCCGAGAGTATCGCTTTTGTGTCTTTCATTTCGTCATATAAATATGCAAAAAAATCTTTCAGTACTTCTGCCTTGCCAAATTCTGGGTTAGTGGTAATTCGCATTTCACTAAACGGATAATAAATATCATTCATATTTCCGTCAGAAGGAAACCGAATATAATCATAATTCAATTCGTCAAACCCCGCCTTGTAAGATGCTTTACTTATAGCCACAATATATTTCCAATAATCTTTTGCCCCGACATCAATAAAATTTAATCCTTTGTAATCCGCCCACACCACCGAAGTAGCGCTAGATTTTTTTACAGCAAATTTCGGATAAAGTTTTACATAGAGAGGATCTTGAAATACTGTAATCCGTCCAATTACATAAATATTTTTTTTATGCAACGACTGAATGAAATCTCTCATATCAGCAACCTTGCAACCATCGCCCACTATATTTTTTACCAATGGATCATCTATGCCAAAAGATAAGGTGCCGGAATAATCTTTTATATCAATAATAACTGCATTTAACTCGGTTTCGTTAATTAGTTTTACGAGTTTAGCGCGAAAACTTGGTGTTGCGGCAACACAAGCAGACATATAAATACCTTTTACTGGTTTTGGAGTGACAATATGTGTAGCGACAAACGGTTTTGGCAATGTCTCGGTGGGTGTTATCTTTTGATCAACGACAGCAAGAACAACATTGCCCTGATTGTTTTTTAAGAAATTATCAGGAGCAATATAAACAGATGTTGTGGAGTATTTGCAAGTAAAAATAATCAAGAGTACAACAATAAATACAGCGAGAAAAAAACTTTGTTTTTTTCCAAAAACACAGAATAAAGTGCTAATCTTTTTTATGCTTATTCTTTGGTTGTTTTTCATGTGTTGCATATTCTTGAAGTGTTGTTTCCTTTATTGTCTCTTCTTCTGTTTTTAACAAATCTGAACAACTATTACAACTCTCGTATTTTTCTTTGGTCAATTCTTCCTTGACCACATATTCCTCTTTGGTTTCGTCTTTAGTTTCATTATCACCTAAAGTGTCGTCAACTTCTTTGCGTTTAATATCATGATACTGAACCGTCATTAGCTCAATTAACAATACTAATAATAAACCTGCCACAACATAAAAAACTGTCTTCATTGTAGTAGGAAAACCAAGAAAAGGCATTAAAATAATTAGGATACTTAATAAAAGCGCTAATGTTTTTTTTCTCATAAATTTTTCTAAAATTATTAAAATTATTTTTAATGGTGCGAGTGGTAGGACTCGAACCTACGACCTCTCCATTATCAGTGGAGTGCTCTAACCAACTGAGCTACACTCGCGTAGAACATTGTTTTAGATCCTAACAAAATTAACAGGTTAAAATATACCAAAAAAACCAATGGTTAGCAAACAAAGTTCCCTCATCCCTGAGCACCTCTTAAAAAGAAGTGAGTAGAAATAAAAAAAGCTCTTAATAATTATCATCTTCATCATTCCAACAATATCCTCGCCACCTCTTTATTTTCCAGAATATCCTTCAGCGAACTTTCCGCAAATTTCTTGTATTCCCCCACATTCTTAAATTGCCCTAAAACAATATCTTTCTCACAAAAATCATCTTGTTTGTCTGGCTTGTCTAGTTTATTACCAATATATTCCCCCCAACTAGACATTACAGCCCACTTGGAGGTCGAACCTCCAAGTGGGGTTTAATTTAGAACTTTAGAGTGTTATACTTTGCTGGATGAATAATACTTTTAAGGAACGGTATAAAAAGCTTAATAAAGCTCAAAAAGAAGCTGTTGATTGTTTAGAGGGGCCGTTATTGGTGGTTGCTGGTCCGGGTTCGGGTAAAACTGAAATTCTTTCGCTTCGTATTGCGAACATTTTACTCAAAACTGATACCGCGCCAAACAATATTCTCTGTTTAACTTTTACTGATTTCGCGGCAATCAATATGCGACAGCGACTTATTGAAATAATTGGCGCCGAGGCGTATAAAATATCAATTCACACTTTCCATAGTTTTGGGGTTGAGATTATTGATAGAAACCCAGAATTTTTTTATAACGGGGCAAATTTTATTCCAGCGGATACTCTTACTCAACTTAAAATTATAGAATCTATTTTAGTAGACACTGATTATGATAATCCATTACGAAGCATTCATCCAGAACAAGGGTTTGTATATTCCCAAACAATTTTACCGGCAATAGGAAATCTTAAAAAAGCAGGTCTTACCCCCGAGGAGTTTCAAGCGATTCTTTTGCACAATACAGAAGAAATTGAATTTGCCAACCCGTTTTTGGCGGAGATATTTGACGAAAGAATAAACAAAAAGAGTTGTGAAAAAATAGCGCGACTTATTGATAAATTAGAGACACACAAAAGCGCGCCATTTCCTGTTCAACATTTGTCACATTGGTTACCTAGTGTTATTCATTCATTAAAAAAAGCTTTGAGTGACGTCGAAGAAATATCTAAAACAACTCCACTCTCGCAATGGAAAACTAAAAATACAAAAAAAGATGACAATGGATTGCGCGTACATAAAGACTATATGAATCTTGAAAAACTGCGCGCTCTTGGAGATATATATGGCAATTACAAAAAACAAATGCACAACAGTGGATATTATGATTTCTCCGATATGCTTCTTGAGGCAATACAAGCATTAGAAAAAAATAATAGTTTGCGCTACAATTTACAAGAGCAATTTCAACATATACTTGTAGATGAGTTTCAGGATACCAATGACGCGCAAATTCGGTTTTTGCGCCTTATTACTGATGCAGAGGTGCACGAAGGACGACCAAATATTATGGTGGTTGGCGATGACGATCAGGCAATTTATAAATTTCAAGGCGCAGAAATTTCCAATATCCTTAATTTTCAAAAAGCAAATAAAGATCCTCAAATAATAACAATGACGCAAAATTATCGCTCAACACAAGATATTCTGGATGTTGCGCGACATATAATTAAAAAAGGTGAAGAACGACTTGAAAATATAATTCCAGAATTAAAAAAAGAACTCACTGCTTCTAATTTAGATATTGGCGCCGGGAATATTGAGCATAAAATTTTTCCAACCAACACTTGCGAGTTATCTTTTGTCGCGGAAGAAATTAAACGACTTATTGATGAAGGCAAAGAACCAAATGAGATTGCTGTTATTTCTCGCACGCACAGTAAATTACAAGAAATGGTTGGCTATTTGAACTCTCAAAATATTACAGCAAACTATGAAAGAAAACAGAATATACTGGAAGAGTCACATATTCATCAACTAATTACAATAGGGAGATTTGTAGCAACGCTTGCGCGTAAAAATATAATAGACGCAGATGAATATCTTCCAGAAATTCTTTCTTATCCATTTTGGGGGCTTAATAGAGCGACAATATGGAATATTGCGGTGGAAGCCGAACGAACTGGGTATCCACGTAAACAATGGCTTGGAATTATGCGAAAATCAAGCGATAGGAAAGTTTCGCAAATAGCAGATTTTTTTGATGAACTAAGTGGACTTGCTCAAACGGAAACCTTGGAGGCAGTGTTTGATGCGATTGTTGGTGGACACCAATCATTGATGGTGGCTGATAGTGAAGACGAGGACATAGAAGTAGAATTTTCAAAGGAGATGACACCCAGCGAAAATCCAAAAAATACAGTACAAAAAACTCATTATGTCAGTCCTTTTCGTAATTATTATTTTAGTTATGATCAATTCAAAGAAAACACGGCAAAATACTTAACCTTTCTTTCAAATTTGCGTGTTTTTATGCATGCCCTTCGCGAGTATAAAAATGGAGAAAAATTAGCTCTTGATGATATGAGTGAATTTGTTGATTTGCATCAAAAAAATAAATTACAAATGACAGATAAAAATTTATTTACAAATATTCCTGGAGCCGTTAATCTTTTAACCGCGCACAAAGCAAAGGGGCTAGAATTTGATACTGTTTTTGTGATTGCGTGTCAAAATGGAATTTGGTCTGCTGTTTCCCGCGGAGCTAAATTACAATTTCCGGAAAATCTAGCCATAGCCCCAGCGGGTGATAATTTTGATGATCATCTTAAACTTTTTTATGTTGCTTTAACACGAGCGAAACGAAATTTATATCTCACTTCGTATAATCAAACAGAAGAAGGAAAAAAATGTCTGGAATTGCAATTTCTTAATACTGGTCCAGAAGAAGAAACAACACAACAACCGAGAGATAAATTTGTTCAATCTGTACTTACGGGAGAAGAATGTAAGCCAGCACACACGCCAGTCAATATTCTTACAGAAAAAACAGCGCTGTCTTGGGCTTCTTATTATTTACCGTCATTAGCAGAAAATGAAACTGTTTTGTTAAAAGCACTACTTGAAAATTATAAAATGTCAGTCACACACTTAAACAATTTTCTAAATGTAACTTCTGGTGGGCCACAAACATTTCTTGAACAAAACTTGCTTCGTTTTCCGCAATCTATGTCACCAGCAGGCGCTTATGGAACAGCTATGCATAAGGCAATTGAACTTCTTTACACCAGTTTTCGTAAAGATGGGTTTATACCAAAACTTGAACAAATATTAATTTGGTTTACAAAAGAACTTTTTATGAAACGGCTTTCTGATAAAGATTATCAACTTTATCTTAAAAAAGGCAAAAACGCGCTGACTATTTATTACAATACTCAGCTAGATAATTTTGATATATCTCATCTTATTGAGGTTAATTTTAAGAATCAGGGTGTTGTCCTTGGCGAAGCGCATCTTGCGGGAAAAATAGATAAAATGATAGATACACAATCAAACAGTTTTGAAGTAATAGATTTCAAAACAGGCAAAGCTTCAATTAAATGGGAGGGGAAAACGCCCTATGAAAAAATCAAATTACACAATTATAAACGGCAACTTATTTTTTATAAACTACTCATAGAAAATTCGCGTGATTTTACAAAAAAAGGTATTGTAAAAAAAGGACGCCTTGAATTTCTAGAACCCTTAAGTGGAAAAATTATCACCCTAGAACTTGAAATAGATAATCAAGAAGTAGAAAGAACCAAAAAACTCATTGAAATTGTATACAAAAAAATTATGAACCTAGATTTTCCAGATATAAGTAAATACCCCAAAGAATTAAAAGGCATCACAGAATTTGAAGACGACTTATTGTCACTTGGAGGCAAAGAACAATGACATCATAAAAATACAACTAAAACTATATTTAGGATTTACCCAATTTTTTGTCTGTATTGTAGGGCTTCTAGGAGATGTTTTTCTTGGATGTTTTCTGCTCCGTCAAGGTCGGCGATTGTTTGGGAGACTTTTATAATGCGGTGGTAAGAACGGGGTGAAATTTGCAATTTTTCTGCGGAAGTGTTTAATATTTCCAACACGGCTTTATTTAATTTTATTAAACTTGTAATAGCCCGCGCATTCATATCACTATTAGTTTTTATTTCTTTTGAATAATTTTTAAATCGTTCAATTTGTTTTATGCGTGTGGCCGTTACCTGTTCTCTTAACTCCTTGGTATTTTTTGAATTTGAATCTGCGAGCAGTTTTCTGTGCTCAATATTATCAACATGTATCCACATATCAATTCTATCTACAATAGGCCCAGAAACTTTCCTTCTGTATTGTCCCAATGAATGAGCAGAACAAACACATTCTTTATTTGTTCCATAATTTCCGCATGGACATGGATTCATAGCGACAACTAAAATAAAATTAGCGGGAAAAATCTCAGATCCTTTTGATCGCGAAATAGAAACTTTTTTATCTTCAAGAGGTTGGCGGAGCGCTTCAATAACACGGCGATCAAATTCAGGAAACTCATCCAGAAAAAGAATACCGCGATGCGCGAGTGTTATTTCCCCGGGTTTTGGAAAAGTTCCTCCCCCAACAATAGAAATATAGGATGAGGTGTGATGTGGCGCGCGAAAAGGAGGTGTTGTAATAATTTTTTCTTGGTTGTCATGATTACCTGAAGCAGAATAAATACCAGTTACCTCAACGACTTGTTGGTAGCTTAATGATGGTAAAATGTGAGGAAGTGCTCTTGCTAACATCGTTTTTCCTGTCCCCGGAGGACCAAAAAGCCCAATATTATGTCCTCCTGCGGCGGCTATAATTAATGCTCGTTTAGCAGTTTCTTGGCCTTTTATGTCTTTGAAATCTGTGTATTCTGCGGGTCGTTGTTGTATTATTGGAGAGCGCTTATGGGGAGAGATTTTTGATTCCGCGGTTTCGCTTGTGACATCTTTTTTGTTGGGCATATCCACGGGATTGCATTTGCCAGCGTTATTTTTTGGAGCTGTCTTTTTTTCATTCAAATGCTCAACAATTTCTTTCAAATTATCTGCGCCATAAACAGTAATTCCGCCAACAAGGGATGCTTCTTCCGCATTTTCTTTGGGTAAAAAAATTTCTTTGAACCCATGTTTTCTGGCGCAAAGAGTAAGTAACAAAGCTCCTTTTACGGGACGCAGTTTTCCATCAAGAGAAAGTTCCCCGAAAAAAAGTTTATCTTTTACGTTAAATACAATTTCTTCTTTTGCGAGCAAATAAACAAGACTAATAGGTAAATCAAAAAGAGGGCCTTCTTTTTTGATATGAGCGGGAGCAAGAGAGACAACCACTTTTTGATTTTTACTTTTTGGTGAGGGGAAATCGGAATTTTTAAGTGCAGAACCTACGCGATCTCGTGATTCTTCAACAGCTTTATCAGGCAATCCAACAACAGTAAAAGAGTGAAGTCCTTTTGAAATATCAACTTCAATATCAATAATACTAGAACGAAGACCTATTGTTTGGGCAGAGTGAATACGAGAAAATCCCATAAAGTTATTTGCCCATATGCTCTTTGCATGTATCAGCAGCAATGTTTGCCTCCAAACGACCCTCTTCTATTGGTTGTTTGCACACAGAACAAATGCCATAAGTATTGTTTTTTATCCGTTCCAGCGCAGCATTTATGTTTTGCAAGCGAAGTTCAAGAGTACTCACCACTGCAATATTTATTTCATATTCTTCAATGTTATCGGCATTAGTATTTTTATCAGAGTGCTCGGTTTCAGTTGGGTCTGGTTTTCCGACCCAATCTTTCGGATTATCAGGATTGATGAAACCAACATCCTCTAAAGAGTTTACTAGCTCAGCTTTTTCTTTCTCCAATCGTTCTTGAAAATATTGTATATCTATTGTCATAAGTTTTCTATGATATTAAATTTACACTAAGGGCTCTTCCATAAATACTTCTATCTAATAGTAATCATTTTACAGGAGGAGTTGGTTGTGTCAAATTTTAGAAAGGCGCCTCATTTATCTTTATGAGAGTTGAAATTTTAAAGGGCATAGCGTAAGGTGTATGGTGTATGCGAGCAAAAAAACATTTGGGTCAAAATTTTCTTAAATCTAGCACGATCGCGCGGGATATTGCAGAAATAGCAGATATTAAAAAGAGTGATATTGTCGTTGAGATTGGTCCAGGTACTGGTATTTTAACCCACGAGCTTCTTCAATATGGCAGCAAAATTATCGCCATAGAAAAAGACGCTACACTCTTGCCACGCCTTAAAGATCAATTTGCGCATGACGGAGACGCAAAAAATAAAAATAAAAAATTAATTCTCATAAAAGGTGATATTCTTGATGAAAAATTACTAAACTCCCTGTCTCTAGAAAATAAAAAATATAAAATTGTTGCTAATATACCTTATTATATAACAAGTCAAATACTGCGATTATTTCTATCGGGGGAGAAACAACCCACCACTATGGTTTTAATGGTTCAAAAAGAAGTTGCGGAACGAATTGTGGCGCAAGATGGCAAAGAAAGTATTTTGTCGTTATCGGTAAAAGCTTACGGCGAGCCAAGATATATAAAAAAAATTTCCGCGCGTAATTTCTCACCAGAGCCAAAAGTTGATTCAGCGATATTGTTAATTGATAAAATTTCAAAAAAAAATTTTCAATCTCCACAAATGGAAGCATTATTTTTTCAACTTGTAAAAACCGGTTTTGCCCATAAACGAAAACTACTCGCCCGAAACCTAGAAGAATTATTTACTAAAGAAAAGATTGAAAAAGCTTTTTTATCGTGTGAAATACCAAACAAAATACGCGCCGAAAAAGTTCCCTTAGAAAAGTGGCTGTGTCTTCTGTGCCCTTAGGGTGCTCAGTACAGGGAAAGCATCTGGACACTTTTTTCATTCCCAGTTTTTCACTTCAGTATATTCACTTGGAAACTAAGCTTCCAAGTGAAAGCTTCCAAGTGAATTCCACGTGCAAATTTTTTGTCATCTCGTATAAAACATCTTTGTCCTCCCGCGCGAACTTCTTGTCATCCCGTGCTTTGGGTTCAGAAATCGTGGTTATGTTTCTAGGTTCCGTTTTTCAATGGAATAGACCTGTCCCATAATTAGTTTCGTAGCGAAATTTCCAGATTTTGAGTAGAATTTTTTATAAATTTTTTAAGTTCACCCTGTTAAATAGTCGCGAAGCGAATTTAATAGGGCAAGTGCCTAGTATAGGTGTAAAAATTTAGAAAAAATTATGCCAAAATATGGGAATTGCAGTAGAAACTAATTAAGGGACAGGTCTAATAACAAAGAAAAAACAAAGTGGTTTTTAGAAAATGGTATTACTATGATT
>JAHIYV010000122.1 GCA_018814635.1 Patescibacteria group bacterium
CTGCCGCCTTTCCGAATTTTCGCGAGGGGACTTCCGCGCCGCCACAAGCGGCGAAATGCGTTCGGACTAATTCAAGAATACTGCACCAGACAGGAAAAGTCAAAGAGTTTTGGTTCGCCTCGCTTCGCTCGGCGACTAATTCGTATTCAATTTTGGGGGTAAAAACGAATTCACGATTTCGCATTTTGGGGGAAGGAAATTTTTTAATCCTTAATCCAATATAATTATGAAATATATACTTTATGCTCGTAAATCTACCGAAGAAGATGATAGACAAGTGCTTTCGATTGAAGCGCAACTCATAGAGTTGCAAGAGTATACCGCCAAAGAAAAACTTGAAATTGTCGCTTCCTTTCAGGAAGCCAAAACCGCAAAAGAACCCGGGCGAATTAAATTCGCAGAAATGTTGGCAATTCTCGAATCCGGAAAGGCTGACGGAATAATTTCATGGCACCCCGATAGATTGGCTCGCAATTCTGTAGACGGCGGAAAGATTATTCATTTTGTAGATCGCGGCTTGATTAAGTCCCTAAAATTTCCCACTTTCTGGTTTGAACCGACACCACAAGGATTATTTATGCTCAATATCGCGTTCGGGCAATCAAAATATTTTGTAGATAATTTGCGAGAGAATGTGAAAAGAGGTTTACGCCAAAAGATACGAAATGGAACATGGCCCGGCTGGGCTCCGGTTGGCTATACCAATAACCCCAAAACTCGCGGGATTGATGTTGATAGTGAGAAAGCTCCTAAAGTTAAGAAATTATTTGAAATGTACGCCACCGGAGCATATACGCTTCATTCTCTTGCAAATTGGTCTAAGAAAAAAAATTTAGTTGGTAATCTCGGTAAGCCGCTGGTTATCGCTAATATTCAGAAAAATCTACAAAATGTTTTCTATCTCGGTTTGATGAAGTGGAAAGGGGAAATTTTTGAGGGAAAGCACGAGCCGTTAATCTCAAAGAAACTTTTTGATACTTGCAAAGAAGTGATGTTGAAACGTGGAAAAGTACAGGAAATTCGTAAACACCATTTTGCTTTTCTTGGCCTTCTCAAATGTGCTTCCTGCGGTTGCTCAATCACCGGAGAGCGACAGAAAGGACATAATTACTACCGTTGCACCAAAAAGAAAGGGCTTTGCCAAGAAAAGCACTATCTCCGCGAGGAAGCACTAACCGAACAAATCACTTCTTATCTTCAAAAAGTTTCTTTATCGAGCCAAGACACGAAGAAAGTTTTGGCGGCGTTAGACAGCGAACAGAAAAAAGCGCGAGAAAGTGCACAAGCCGAGGTTAGCGTTTTGAAAGAGCAATTAGCGAGCATAGAAACAAAGTTGGTAAAACTCCTAGACATCTATCTCGCAGACGCTTTATCTACAGAAGAATACGCCGCCAAAAAACAGAGTTTGCTTTCCCAAAAGGTCGCGCTTGCAGAGAAAATTATCGACTTTGAGCAAAAGGGGGTGTCTTGGCTCGAACCGGCTCGTGAGTTCGTAAAATCCTTAAATCAAGCCGCGAATCTGCTTTCCTCTCCCAATCCTTCCGCAATGACAACATTTCTGAAAAACATCGGCTCGAACCATATTTTGCGAAATCGTGAATTCGTTTTTACCCCCAAAATTGAATACGAATTAGTCGCCGAGCGAAGCGAGGCGAACCAAAACTCTTTGACTTTTCCTACGTGGTGCCCTCGGTAGGAATCGAACCTACATCAAGAGCTTAGAAGGCTCCCGTTCTATCCGTTGAACTACGAGGACAAAAAATCTAGTCTACCCAGAAGTACTTAGAAGGTACTTAGAAGCTCAACTCCTAAGTAAACTATTTCTAAACACCTGACACCAAATATAGCAACATTGTGTAATGAGGTCAATGAATGACTTTTATTCCTTCGGGAAAATCGTGCCTTCCAGACACACTATCTTCCTGCTCGCCAGAAGACCTGTCACCCCCGTCACCCCAATTTTCTACATCAAACAATATTGGGTTTTCCAAAAGATTATTGTGCTCTTTTTCTTTTTTTTCATAGTACTCAATAACCGTAGATAATTCTTTTCTAAAACCTTCAATATCATATTGAACAACCACAGATTGATTTATTGTCCCTTCCTCAAAACTACTCAAATAAATATCCACAAGTACATAACGAGTGAAAAAAACCAAAAAAAGAATCATGGCAACACTCACAAACAAAATAATCCCCCAATCATAATTAGGCGTAAGATGAAGTTTAGATTGATCTCTGTCGCGGTATGTCATTATTTTATTATATAATTTTGAACTATTCATAAATTTTACTAGTTATTTTATTCCAGACCCTAAACCCGGTAAATCAATAACAATCATTCCTTGCCACTGAGCAGTTTTTTCTTTTTTCTCTACAAGAACACTTTTGGTTGTCAGATTAATTGGCAAGCGTTCAATAAGCGCCGCAAAATACATCACATTGTTAAAAGATCCATTAAAAGAAATATTAAGCTGAAGATCATCTTGTGATTTATTGCTTCTTATTTCAACACCAACGAGCGCTTGTTCGCCGAGCTTCTCAACAGACTCAAGAAATTCAACATAGTTATATTCATCAATTAGATATTGGTCAATTTTTTTATGCGCGGGCTCAATTTCTTTTTTAAGAAAGTTTAATGTCTCAGAAGAATATGTTTTTTGCATTTCTCTCGTTTCTATTTTTTTTCTGAGAGAACTTATTTTATTAGTACTCATATTTATTTTATACCAAAAGAAAAGACCGCTGCCTATTAGAAAAATATCTATCACAACGACAATTATAAATAAAAAAGCTGTTTTATTGAGATGTGTTTTCATTATAATGTTTTAGTTTAATCTTTAAAGAAAAAGAAATATTTTCTTTTTGTGTGATATTTGAAAAAGGATAATTAACTGGTAAAAATATCTCATGCGCACTTATTGCAATAATAAAATCTTGTAAATTTTTTCTGTAAAGAGCATTCCCGTTAACCATTAATTGACCATCTGTGTATGCAATGCGCGTAAGCAACACCTCTTTTGGCGTAATTTCAATAATTGCTTTAAATATTCCGTAAGCAATTTGAGGAGAATCTTTTTCGTGTTTCAATAACTTTAATTTTGTCCAAGTGTTTTTTAGCGATGTCTCCACGGTGGTTGTAGTGTCGTTGTTCCCAAGAACAGTACTATGATTACGACTTAATTCTATTAGCCGATTACCAAGCAATATATATACGAATGCTAACAAAATTGTTAAGAATAAAAGTAGTGCTCCAAGCATAGACAAAAGTACAACAAAGACACGAGAGGTGTATTCTTTGTATATCTCTTTTTTTTTATTCTGAGGAAGTAAATTTGTCATATTTGTTACCTATGATATGTCTTGCGACAGGGTAAGCCCTACTGCTGTTGCATATTGTAAAGAATTTTCAAAAGAAATATCTGGAATATATTTCTCAAAAGAATTCATGTTTCCAAAAACATTTGCAAGTCGTATGTTAGGATGCAAATCTATTGCTAGGTAATCCAAAAAACCCAAAAGGTTAGATAAACCGCCACAAAGAATAATGTTGTCTATTAGGGGACGCTTCGCACCAAAAAAATTATTATGCGTATTCCAATATTGATAATGCTTAACTACTTCACTTTTGAGCGCGGAGATAGTCGGGACTAATGCTCGTAGAATTCTTTGGTCCTTTTCTTCAACTAAAAATCCTTTTTCTATTTTAAGTTTTTCCGCCTCCTTAAAACTAATTGAAAATTCACGGGCAAGGGCGTGTGTAATAATGTTTCCGCCAATACTAATTGTTGATGTAAAGCGTACTACTCCCTGAGAAACAACAGAAAGTCCTGTTTTGGTTCTTCCAAAATTAAGTAGCATAAAAGTACCCTTGTCTCCTTTAGGAACCACGGCGCGAGCTATGGCATGTGCTTCAACCTCAAAACGAAACGGTATAATACCTGCGCCCAAAAAAAGTTCTATATATTCATCAAAAATATTTTTTGGGTAAACGGAAACGCTGACCTCAATAAAAGCTAAGTTTTCCTTAGGGTCAGCTCCGCGAATAACATCGTGAACAATTACAACATTTTGTGCTGAAAGCGGAACTCTTTCTTCAATATGAAGTTCTAAATAGTCATAAATCTCACTCAGTTTCATTTTGGGAACCCTCATAATAAACACATAGCCATGTTGTTCTGTTAAAGAAACATTCACAAATCGTAATCCATAATCTTCTCTCATTTGGATAAAAATTTTCTGCATTTTTGCCATATCCACAATGCGACCAGACTTAACAAGCCCCGGCGTAATAAGCCTCGTGTCTTGTTGTTTAATGGTGTGTCCGTCTGTGGTAAATTCAAGTTCTAAAATATGAACAGACTCATCAGACAAATCAATTCCAATGCTCGGCGTTCTTAAAAACCGTGGTGGCGGAAACAATCTAAAAAATCCATTATTTTTCATGGCTTTAATTATAATGGAAAAAGTAAAAATTCAAAAGGAAAAAATTGACAAGAAAAAATTGCAATTCAAAATTGTTAAAAATGAACGAATGAGCGAGGGAATGAGCGAGGTTGGAATGAGCGAGGTTGAACCTCGCTCATTGCGAATAAAAATGTACGTGTTAAAAAATCCAAACTAATTTTAAAAAGCAACGGTCGTCCACTTGGAGGTCGAACCTCCAAGTGGACGACATCTGGACGACATTACCTCCATGTTGAACAGACCACGGCTGTAATAATTAAGAGGGCGAAAAGCAAAGAAAAAATGTTAAAGTATTTATAAAGAAGCACGCTGATTTTTTTACCAAAACGGCGCAATAAATATCCTATTGCAAAAAATCTCATCCCTCGTCCTAATAACGATGCTGTTAAAAAGATTCCGAAATTGATATGAAACAATCCAGCCACAATAGTAAACACTTTGAATGGGATAGGAGTAAAAGCCGCGAAGAAAATAGTCCAAAAAGCATTATCGGAAAAAAGTATGCCTACTTGCGCGACAGCAACTTCTAAATTATAAAACGCAATTAATGGCTTTCCAACAAAAACAAAGAAAAAATATCCTATTACATATCCAAATATACCACCCGCCACAGACGACAGCGTGGTAACTAAACAATACCAAATCCATTGCGCGCTATTAGTAAGCAAAATTGCAATCAGAAGAATATCGGGTGGTATTGGAAAAAAAGATGCCTCAGCAAAAGAGAAAACAATGAGCCAGAATTGGGCATGCGCGCCTTCAGCATGACGCACTGTCCAATCTCGTATCTGATCGCGTTTTTTTGTAAGCCAAAATTTCATTTTATTATTTTATCATAATTATCAAATAATTATTAAATTTTTCTTAAATCTTGATATTTTTTTCAAAATAAGTAGTATCTAAAATAGGAACAAAAATTAAAAAGGAGGTAAAATGGCATAAGGTAAAAAATTTCTCTGTGCGTATAATGCGCAGAAAACGCGCGCCAGAGGAAAAGCGCGCA
>JAHIYV010000123.1 GCA_018814635.1 Patescibacteria group bacterium
AGATTTGATAAGATGTCTCTTTTTCCTTCTCCCAAATCGCGTTTCTGATAGCAACGGTCAGTACGTCTGTGATACTATACTGATAGCAGTGCTGATACTATGATTAACGCCGCGACTTCGTATCATGCCGATACGTTATATGAAATAAAATTCTTTCTTTGTTCTTTTTTTTAATTTGCTTTTGAATAATAAGGAAAAATAAGTTTTTTTATCTATTTATATAGGGGTAACAAGGTGTTTTTTCTGCCCACAAAGTGTCACTTGGGGGTTTCACCCCCAAGTGAACACTCCCAAGTGACTATCAAATGATTTAAAAACTTGCGCGCCATATAAAATAGGGCTAAACTATAGTAAATATGTATTCAGAGAAAGTTTTACAACATTTTAAATATCCGCAAAATCAGGGTGTGATTAAAGATGCTGACGCTATTGGGCAAATTGGTAATCCTGTGTGTGGAGATGTGATGAAAATTTATTTGAAGATTGAAAAGGATGTTATTAAGGATATTAAATTTGAAACTTTGGGTTGCGCTGCTGCTATTGCTGTGTCGTCCGCTTTAACAGAAATGGCAAAAGGAAAAACACTTACTTTGGCAATGAAAATTACAAAAGATGAAATAGTAGAAGATTTGGGTGGTTTACCTACCCAGAAAATTCATTGTTCTATGCTTGGAGTTGAGGCATTAAAAGACGCAATAAAAAATTATAAAAAATTATAAAATTTATGCAACGAATCTATTTAGATCATAGCGCTACTACCCCAATAGATAAAAAAGTTTTGAAAACAATGTTGCCTTACTTGCAAGATAAGTTTGGTAATCCTTCCTCTATTCATCAAATTGGAAGAGAAGCAATGGACGGTGTTAACACCGCGCGCGCGCAGGTTGCCTCGTTTTTGAATAGTAAACCCGACGAAATTGTATTTACATCGGGTTCAACAGAGTCAAATAATTTGGCAATTAAAGGTCTTGTTGAATCTTTGTTACAGCGACAAGATCTAAATTCACGCCACTTATTTCATATTATAACTTCTACTATCGAGCATCATGCGGTGCTAGAGTCATATAAAGAATTAAAAGAGGGGAGAATAGAGGTAACTTACATACCTGTTCAGCAAAATGGAGTTGTTGATTACAAAAAAGTTAAAAATGCGATTCGTGATAATACGGTTTTGGTCTCTATAATGTATGTTAATAATGAAGTTGGTGCTATTCAACCTATTAGTGAAATTGGACGAATAATAAAAAAAATAAATAAAGATAAAGCAAAAAATAAAAACACAAACCATAGCCCCAAAATTTATTTTCATACTGACGCAACACAAGCAGTTAATTTTTTAGATTGTGATACACAAAAACTAAATGTTGATTTATTGAGTTTCTCAGGGCATAAAATTTATGGGCCAAAAGGAGTTGGAGTTTTATTTGTTAAAGATGGCACACCTATTGTATCTCTTCAAAAAGGAGGACACCAAGAAAATAACTTGAGAAGTGGAACCCTTAATGTCCCGGGTATTGTTGGTTTGGGACAAGCGATAGCATTATTAGAAAAAAGTGTGGTAGCGAAAAATAACAAAAAAATTGGTAAATTACGAGATATGTTAATTGCTGGTATTCAAAAAAATATCCCTGATTGTGTCTTCAATATTGATACACAAATCGCTGTGCCATCGCACGCGCATATTTCTTTTCTAGGTACTGAAGGGGAATCAATTTTACTCGCGCTTGACGCGTATGGCATTGCGGTTTCTACGGGTTCTGCCTGTTCCGCCAAAGACCTGCAAGCGTCTCATGTTCTCTTAGCGATGGACATAAATAAAGAAAAAGCGCATAATTCTATTCGGTTTAGTTTAGGTAAAAATAATACAACAGAAGAGGTCAAAAAAGTTCTAAAAGTTTTACCACCCATTGTTCAGAGGTTCAGAAAAATAAGCCCGCTTTATAACAAATAAAAATAAGACATTTTATGATAAGCAATGCGCAATTAGATTTAACACTACAAGATCCATTATTACTCGGTATATTAGTGTTAGTAATACTGTGGGTTTTGCTGTGGAAAGGGTGGGCATTATGGCGCGCGGCGCGACAAAAAAATCAAAAACACTGGTTTGTTGTTTTGCTTGTATTTAACACCATCTTAACGCCTATCAAATAATTTTGAGTAAGAACAAAAAAGTTCAAGGTTCAACGCGACAGAGGTGAAACCTCTGTCTATAAACCTCTGTCTATAATTCTGGCGATATTATCTTGTTTGATTCAATTATGGGAAAATAATCCACTTGGGTGTCGGACACCCAAAGTGGATAGAACTAGGTCTGTACAAATAAACCCAATAAGTTTATTATTGTAATAATAAACACTAATAATTTCTAGTTTTTATGAGCAAAATAAAATTACAAAAGGCAAACAAAAAATATCATGTAAAAAGAACAAATCGTGGAATTGCTCTTTTGGTCTCAATTATAGTGGCAAGCATAGTGCTTATTATCGGTCTTGGTATATTAAATATTGCCACTAAGGAGATTGTTCTTTCTATGTTTGGCAAAGAATCAGGTAAAGCATTTTATGCGGCAGATACTGGCATAGAGTGTGCGATGTATTGGGATATTAAAGCACCTTTGGGTCAGTATTCATTTGCTACCTCTTCAAACTCTGAACCTTCTAAGTCTGAGACTGAAGTTTTGTCTTGTGCTGGACAGATATTTAATCCTCACTCTCATCCTGATTTTGACGGATGGGATTTTATAAAAGGTCCTACATCAGCAACAACAACATTAAAATTTAGCGCGTGGACTGAAGAAGCGGTTATAGGCGACGGTTATGATGCTCTTAGTGTTAATAATCCATGCGTAGAGGTGACTATAGAAAAATATCAAGAAGACATTGGTGGCGGGTTATTTGTTGTACGCACCAAAATAAACTCTATTGGCTATAATAATTGTGATATTAACAAAAAATATCGTTCTTCTCGAGGTATTCGCGTACAATATTGAAAAATCAAAATGTAAAAATCAAAAATCAAAATGTACAAACAGGGGTTTACAAACAGGGGTGTACAAACAGGGGTTTCACCCCTGTTTGTGTTTGTACGCTCCTGTTTTTACTTAAGATTCACGAATTACGATTTAAGAACTTTGGGGGTATAACCCCCAAGTGAAATTAATGGCTGAAAA
>JAHIYV010000124.1 GCA_018814635.1 Patescibacteria group bacterium
AATATATAATGCATACAATAAAAAATATTCATGGTCGCGAGATATTAGATTCACGAGGAAATCCTACTGTTGAAGTAGATATAGAATTTCAGGATGAATCTTTTGGGCGCGCGGCAGTGCCATCGGGTGCTTCAACAGGAACATACGAAGCGATTGAATTACGCGATAACGACAAACGATATAGTGGTAAAGGAGTTCAAAAAGCAGTTAGTTACATAAATAATGAAATTACTCGTGCTTTAGTTGGTAAAGCTTTTTTGCAAACATCATTGGATGAAACACTAATATCTTTAGATGGAACAAAAAATAAAGCTCGACTTGGAGCTAACACAATTTTAGGTGTTTCGCTTGCTTTTGCTCACGCCGCGGCCAAAAGTGAAGGTACGCGACTTTATCAATATTTCAATAAAATTGCAGGCTTAGAAACTACTCCTAGTTTGCCAACACCAATGATAAATATCTTGAATGGTGGCCGACATGTCGAGTCGTCTAAATCAGCAGATTTTCAAGAATTTATGATAATTCCAATTGGACCAAAAACTTTTACCGAAAAATTGCGCGCGGGTGCGGAAATTTTTCACACCCTAAAAACAGTATTACAAGACCGTGGCTTTAATACTTTTGTTGGCGACGAAGGAGGCTACGCGCCCACGCTTTCTTCTAACAAAGAAGCTCTGGATTTAATTATGGAAGCAATACAAAAAGCTAGATATACGCCTGGCACAGATATTGCCCTTGCTCTTGATGTGGCCGCTAACGAATTCTATAATCGTACTAATAATACATACCATCTTGTGTGTGAAAATAAAACACTAACACCAAAAGAATTGCTTACTTTGTATGAAAAATTGATTGACAATTATCCTATTATCTCTATTGAAGATGGGTTCTTTGAAGATGATTGGAATAGTTTTACTTTGATGACGCAAAAACTTGGTAATAAACTTCAAATAGTGGGCGATGATTTATTTGTAACCAACAAAGAACGCCTTGCAGAAGGAATTAGCCGTAGCGCGGCAAACGCGATTCTTATTAAATTAAACCAAATTGGCACTGTCACAGAAACAATAGCAACAATTAAAATGTCTCAAGAAGCAAACATAAAATCAATTATCTCTCATAGATCTGGCGAAACAGAAGATACAAGCATCGCGGATTTCGCCGTTGGGCTTGGTGTTGGACAAATCAAAACAGGTTCTATAACACGAAGCGAGCGTCTTGCAAAATATAATCAACTTCTCAGAATTGAAGAAGAACTTTCAATCTAAAATATACCATCTCTAATAAACCTCACTAAGAGCCTGTTTAACCAATTCTAAATTATAATTATCGTAATTTTTAAACGGTTTACCGGTTCTTTTGTCTATCATTTCAAATAAGCCTCTGATATTATCCAGATCATAGGCCATATAACCAAAATTATTCAATTCGTCACACAAAGCTGATTTCCCAGAACCTGACATGCCAGTAATAAGTATTTTACCAATAATTTTCTAGGCGGTTGATTTGTTTGTGGTGGCGAATTTTTTCGAGTGATTTTGCTTCGATTTGTCTAATTCGTTCTCGCGTAACACCAAACTCTTTTCCAACTTCTTCTAATGTGCGCATTACACCATCAATGAGCCCGTGTCTTAATTCTAAAATTTTTTGTTCTTTTGGTGATAAATCACGCAAAATATTTCGTAATTGATCTGCAAGAATTCTCTGCGCAGAATCATTGTCTGATGAATGAATTTTATCATCCGCGATAAATTCTCCACGCGTTGATTTGTCATCATCCTCACCAATTGGTTGATCAAGGGACACCGTATCTTGATTAATTTTATGAATAATATGAATCTTTTCTATGTCTAAATCCATTTCAATAGCAACTTCTTCATCAAACGGATCGCGACCAAGGGCTTGTGAAAGGCGTCGGACAACTTGTTTATACTTTGCAATTGTCTCAACCATATGGACAGGAATACGAATTGTTCGTGATTGATCAGCCAAAGCTCGAGTAACAGCCTGTCTTATCCACCATGTTGCATATGTTGAAAACTTAAAACCTTTTGTATGGTCAAATTTATCCACAGCCTTAAAAAGACCAATATTCCCCTCTTGAATAAGATCAAGTAAGGTTAAATCAGGGCTTCTTCCAACATATTTTTTTGCAATAGAAACAACAAGACGAAGATTAGCGCGCGCAAGTAAATTTCGCGCTTCATCATCTCCTCGTAAAATACGTCGCGCAAATTCTCTCTCTTCTTCTGCTTTTAATAAAGGATAGCGACCGATTTCTTTTAAGTACATTTGAACGGAGTCACGGGATGAATCTTTATTATAAAAATTTTTTCTAAGAAGTCCTTCGTTATCCCCTTCTTCAAGCAAACCCCCACCCTCTAGAACATCAATACCCCTCTCAAGAAATCTTTGATAAAGTTCATCTAAAAAAAGAACATCTTCTTCTATTGAAGGAAACATTCTGAGTATTTCATCATATGTTACAAATCCCCTTTCGCGCCCTTTTGATAAAAGACTATTAGCTTTCTTTTCCCATGTTTCTTGTGTTTTTTTTGACTGTGAAATGCGTCGCGTTGTTTTTTTTTGTTTTTTTGAAACTGACTGTATTTTTTTTACCAGATATTTTTTCTTTGAAGCGTCTTTTTTTGCTTCTTTTAATTTTCTCTTGTCTTTTTTAACGCGATTAGCTATGTCTTTTTTTGTAAGTAATTTCTTTTTGGGTTTTTTCTTTTTGATAACTGATTTTAAAACTGGAGTTTTCTTTAGGTTTACTTTTTTTGTGACATTTTTCAAAGACACAGTTTTTTTCACAACAACTTTCTTAGAAGAAACATTTTTAAGTGTTTTACTTTTGTTGCTCTTTTTTATTTTAACAATTTTTTTTGTTGTTTTTTTGGCTTGAACCATAAATAATGTTTATATTTTATATTATAATATGATAGTAGACCCTAAATTATCAATTTCTCGTTGCGTGTCTTGTATTTGTTTTAATAAATCTGCTTCCTGCTGTTGTGTTAGCTGAAAAGAATTTTCTGTTTGTTTAAGGGTTTGGTATAATTCAGCAGATTTTTCTTTCAGAATTTCTTTTTTGAGATTTAACAATAAATCATCTATTTGTTTTTGGGTAGATTCTTTTTGATTACAATATATCTCCGCTTCAAAAATAAGGCGTCCTTTTTCTGCGGGAGAAATATCATTAACTAAAAAACCTTTATCACCCGTAATTGCTTCATATTTTTCTTTTAATTGATTTGTTTTTTCTTCACTATCCGAAATACCTAATTGCCAATAAAAAACTCCTTTTATTTTTTCTTTAATAATATCTTTACGCGACAGTATTTTTGGTTTTTCATTATTAATTATTTGCTCAGAATCTTGCGGAGCAATATGTGGTGATTTTTGTTTTATTTTTCCAAGCTCTTTCCATATTGAACTTTCTACAACACCAAGTTTGTTTGTTATTTTAGAAACAAATTGCGCCTGACTAATACTGCTTCCTAGTTTTACTACATACGGCAAAATTATTTTTTCTACCATTTGAGCAGCATCTCGTTGGCTATTAGGTTGAACGACTAACATATTCAAATAAAAATCAATTATATGTTCTGCGTTTAAGATAATTTTTTTCCATTTTTCAACATCTTCATTTATTATATCAGCTGGGTCTTGTCCTTGTGGTATGCATGCGACTCGTGTCTCAAAACCTTCCTCAATCGCAATATCTATCCCTCTTTTTACGGCAGATACTCCAGCATTATCCGCATCAAATGCAAAAACTAAATTTTCTGTAAATCGCCTAATTAACGAAAGGTGTTGTTTTGACAATGCAGTACCTGATACCGCAACGCAGTTTTGTGTTCCTGCTTGATGCGCCAATACAAGATCTATTTGCCCCTCCACAAACACACACAAGTTTTTTTCTCGAATAGCTTGTTTTGCTTTATCAAATCCATATAAAATTTCTGATTTGTTATACAAGCTAGTTTCTGAACTATTAACATATTTTGCTGTTTTTTCTATATTAGCCCCAGAAGGAGAAAATATTCGACCAGAAAAAGCAACGATGATACCCGAGCTATTAAAAATTGGGAACATAATTCTTCCTCTAAACCTGTCATAATATCCCTTGGTGGAAGAAACAACGAGCCCCGCTTTTTCCATTAAAGAAGAAGAAAAACCTCGTGATAATAAATAATCATGAAGACCTCTCCATCCTTCTGGCGCATATCCAATACGAAAAGCTTTTGCAGACACGCCAGTGATACCTCTCTTTTTGAGATATTCAATTACTTGTGGTTGGGCGCGTAAGTTTTTTTCATAATATCGAGTTGTCATTTCAAGTACAGCAAATAATTTTTCTCTTTCATCTCGTAATTTAGGATTTTGGGGACTAAGCTCAACACCAGCGCGTTTTGCTAAAATTTTGAGCGCACCTGCAAAATCCACCCCTTCCATTTCTTGAACAAAAGTAAACATATCTCCTCCTTTGCCTGATGAAAAACAATAATATAAACCTTGGTCTGGCGAAACAAAAAACGACGGTGTTTTTTCGTTCGTAAAAGGAGACAAGGCCTTAAAATTTTTACCAGCTTTCTGTAACTTAACATAGCCTTCAGCCACATCAATCATATTAAGTCGTGATTTAATTTGTTCCACGGTATCATTAGACATAAAATATATTAAAATTAAAATGCAAAAATCAAAATGAAAAATGACAATGTAAAATGTGAAAGTTTTTAGATGAAAATTAGTTTTTAATTTTTAGTATTTTTATTTTTAAATAATGCATTAAATGCAACAATTTTTTTCTTAAACAAATCAGATTCTTCGCTAGGAAAAGATTTAATAACCTTACCAAACCAGTTGCTCTTAATTTCAACTTTTTCATTAGAAAAATCAATTTTTTCTATATCATCCAATATTTTTTTGACTTTTTCCGGTTGTTTATTAGATTGCTGATTATCTTTATTTATAAAAAATAACTTACATTTGACGGGGATCGTACCTTTTAGTAAAAACATTTTTACATTTTTAACTTTCTCTGTTATTTTTCATTTTGATTTTTCAATTTTGGATTTTTTTACTTTTGGCTTGAAGCCAGTTCCTGCTGGAATAAGATTTCCGATGATTACATTTTCCTTTAGATTGCAAAGATTATCAACTTTTCCTACAATAGCTGCGTCAATAAGAATCCTAGTAGTATGTTGAAAGGAAGCAGCCGATAACCAACTGTCTGTCGTGAGTGAAATTTCAGATATACCACAAACTAACTGTTCAGCTTTTGCGGGT
>JAHIYV010000125.1 GCA_018814635.1 Patescibacteria group bacterium
ACAGCGCAGCCAGGTGGAACTATTAGCAACTGGCTCCCCTCTTTTGTTTATAGATTATTTCCGTTTTTACCAAGTGTAAAAAAATATAAAAAAGCTGTAGAAATTATTAAAGAAAAACACAAAATTCTGATGTCGGGAGTCGCACTCCCGACATCTTGAATTTTATAAGGGCTTGTAGTATAGTGGTAATATACCGCATTCGCATTGCGGAGATGCGAGTCCGATTCTCGCCAAGTCCACCACTTACACTGATGTCGGGAGTCGCACTCCCGACACTCCCGACATAAAAAATTATGAAAAACGACATTTTTCACATTTTAAATAGAGGAGTAGAAAAAAGAAAAATTTTTTCTAACCATGAAGATTATATACGATTTATTTATAATCTTTATGATTTTAATAATGCTAATATAGTTTTTGAATCTTATTCTAGGCGAAAACAAAAACATTTATCGAGATTGTCGGGAGTCGCACTCCCGACAAATAGAAATAAACTAGTTGATATACTTTGTTGGTGTTTAATGCCTAATCATATTCATATATTAGCGCTAGAAAAAATTAATAAAGGAACAAGCGAATTCTCTCGCAAAATAATCGTTGGATATACAAATTATTTTAATAAAATTAATAATAGGAGCGGTGTTTTGTTCCAAGGAAGGACAAAAATTATTCCAGTGAAACGAAACAAGCATTTTTTGTGTTTACCATTTTATATCATGGCCAATCCGCTTGCTTTATTAGAGCCAACATGGAAAGAAAAAGGACTGAAAAACTGTCAAGCAGCTTTTAAATTTTTAAAAAAATATCAATATTCAAGTTTATCTGATATTTTAGATGACGACAATCTTATTTCTGTTATAAATAAAAAGTTATTTTTTGAATTATTTGAAACTAATCCAAAACAATTTCAAAAAGATTTTATAGAATGGTTAAATATGGTCGGGAGTCGCACTCCCGACACCTCCAAATAAAAAAAGCGGGGATTAGATATGAAGTTATTTCCTCACGCTAATCCCCGCTTAATAAAAATCAAAAAATTAAGGTTCCCTCAAAAAAGATTCTTTTTTCTTTCAAGAGGTAGCCCATTAAACATAGCTCAGCGCAATCGTTGTCTGAACCAAATTTTAATTGCACCTGATTGGAGCTTATCCCTATCCCCAAAAATCCAACTTGAAAATTAGCTCCGTAGACAAATTCTTTGTCTACTTTTTCAAGTTTGATGGATTTTAAAAAGAAATTTTGATTAACAATAATCTTTGCTTTAAGATCAATAATTTCATCAAAATTCCTAAAACAGGAATAAAATTTTAGATGTTTATAATCTAAAATTTTTAGGTCAACATCCATTCCTGTATAATCTCCATCATAAAAAGAAATTCCCACCAGAGGAAGCGCAAAATACAAAGTGTATTTCCAATTACACTCTGACAGCGCTGGAGCGTAAAACCCATGCGCAGTTATGCTTCCACCAAACCATACATTGCCGACTTTTTGGAGATAACCCACTCCTCCCTTGTGCACCATCTCCAAATTGTCCTCAGGCATAGCAAAATTGTATTGAATAATTTTGCTATATTGCATCTCTTCTATTTCCTCAGTAAGATGCATTTCAAGAGGGAGCCTGTTATCTCCTCTTAAATCATCTTTTCCTTTAGAAGGCATATTAATTCTCTCTACTTTCTCAGTTTCATAAAGAAACCAAGAAGGACTAATTTCAAATCCAACTTTATGGGTTTCCCCATAAAAATCTTTTACTGCCTCATCTTTTGTGTTAAACAAAGGATGCTGTAAGTACGACGTTTCATTAACATATATGGCGGTATCCATATACGTCCATTTTCCCTTGTAAGGGAAAATGGCAATGGCATGGGCTGATTTATTATTACTTACATACCATAATTCTGCCGGGATGCCATGCGCCACTAACACGTCTTCAATAAACGGCGCAAGATCTTCACAGTCCCCTTCTAATCCTCTATCAAAAAACTCTTCCGCGCTCTGCCAATAATCACTTTTTCCAAACTGCTCAATGTCATATTTATACTGAAAATTTGCTTCCACATAAGCAGCCAACCAAGACGGTTTTTCTAAAGCTGCTTTCACTTCTTGGTAACTGCCTGCATTCATGCTATGATAAGGGCTCTTAGCTTCAACTTCCACTGTTGCCGCCCCAATAGCCATAGCCATGGCCATTGCAAAAATAAATACTTTTTTAAACATTTTTTTACCCCCTTACTTATTTATTTTATTTTTCTTCTTTATTACTGTGAATTCAAAACGCCTCCAAAATGGCAAAATGTCTCTTTTTGTCATTCCGACCAACGGGAGGAATCCCTTATAGTTTGTTAGCGCGATAATGCCCCAATTATTTATTCAAAATCTTTAAGGGATCCCTCACGGAGCCTGTCCTGAAGGATTCGGGATGACAAAAAAGAGGCATTTTGCTATTTTTGACGCGTTTCGTAATTCAAACTTATTAATAATATTCAAATTTTTAAAGATCTATTTTATCTTAATATTCCATACTCCCATAAAATCAAATTTTTGTCAATTTTAAAAACTATGCTAATATAATTTTATGCAAAATCAATTTATAATAATTTTATTTAGTTTTTTATTTATAGCTATTATTGCTGTAATATTTTTTTTAATCTGGAAAAGAAATTTAGGAGATGAAAAT
>JAHIYV010000018.1 GCA_018814635.1 Patescibacteria group bacterium
AAGTATTTTTAAATTTTTACATACTAAACCTAAAAGAAATGTGATTTTAAATCCTATCCAAGGGTAACCCTTGGATATTGTCCTTGGATATTTAAGCAAAAACAATAGACTTGTCCCGTAATTAGTTTCGTAGCGAAATTTTCAGATTTTGAGTAGAATTTTTTATAAATTTTTTAAGTTCACCCTGTTAAATAGTCGCGAAGCGAATTTAACAGGGCAAGTGCCTAAGTATAGGCGTAAAAATTTAGAAAAAATTATGCCAAAATATGGAAATTGTAGTAGGAACTAATTACGGGACAAGTCTAATAGCATAAACATCTCTTTTTTTGTATAATGAATTGTATTATGAAACCTCTTTCTTGGTCGGAAAAAAAGAAAATACAATACTCGCTGGGATTCTTTGTTGTTTTTTTGTTGCTAGCAGGATACCCTGTGTATTTTGCTATTAATTCAATTTATTATAATCCACCATCTTGTTTTGATGAAATACAAAATCAAGACGAGAGGGATGTAGATTGTGGTGGAATTTGCGCGCGAGTGTGTACTGGTGATACACAAGACCTTGTTGTTGAATGGAACAAGATATTTTTTGTGAGTACGGATAGGTATGATCTTGCTGCTAAAATTAATAATCAAAATGACGACGCTGATATTGAACGATTTGGATATATTTTTAGGGTTTATGATGATAAAGATAATTTACTTTTAACAAAAGAGGGGATTGATTACGCAAAAGCAGGGGAGTCATTTATTGTTTTTGAATCAAATATAAGATTAAACGATAAAAAACCATATCGATCTGATATTGTTTTTGAATCAAATAAAAAACCACACCGATCTAAATTTGAAATTCAAACACCCCTTAACTGGGTTGCGTCAAAAGTGGCGTCTAATTTTATTAAAACAAGGAAAAAAACACTAATAGATAATAATACTCACACACAACTTAATGTGTTGTTAGAAAATACAAGTTTCTCTACTTTTTCTGATACTGATGTTTTGACTGCTATATCTGATATTAAAAATAATCCAATAGGGGTTTCAAAAACTTATATTAAATCTTTTCCACCTAATACAGAACAAAATATAACTTTCACATGGCCCGTTTCGCTTGTGGAACAAACTAAGAATATTTGCAGCTCACTAGAGGATCTTCCCCCAGAATTATTATATCCAGCAGACATAATGTTGGTTTTAGACAGATCTGGAAGCATGAACGACGATAGCGCAAAACCACCTCAACCTATCACAGACGCCAAGGAAGCCGCGAAAATTTTTATCCGCAAAACTCAGACAGTTGATAGGGTTGGTGTTGTGTCGTTTGCAACCAATGTTTCAACATCCTCTACTCAGACTTTAACCAAAGATCAATCAAAAGCAATGTCTGCTATTAATGACATTACAATTGGCACACCAGACAATGAACAACATACTAATATAGGCGACGGAATAAAAAAAGCGTTTGATGAAATTCAAGCGAACAGTAGAGAAAAAGCAAAAAAGGCTGTAATTTTACTTACTGATGGTATAGCAAGCAGGCCCCTTAACCAGGGGGTTACTGGTGGTAATTATCCTGAACAATATGCGTTATTGCAAGCTCAAAAAGTAAAGGATGAAAAGATTTCTTTGTATATTATTGGGCTTGGTAGTGGTATCAATGAATCATTTTTGAAAAAACTTGCAACAACAGAGAGTCATTACTATAAAGCTGTTAATTCTTCACAATTAGCTAAAATATACAGTGATATAGCGCAGGCAGTTTGCGAAGAAGATATGTTTACTATAGAAATTTTTGTTCGAACTCCTTTTCAGAATTAGTGTTAATCTATGACAAAATTTAGGTTTCTTAATCGTTTTTTTTCAGAACACACACACTCTCCGCGGATTGATTGGGTTCTTTTTTTTGCCATACTTCCGCTTTTGGGACTTGGGTTAATAACGATGAATTCTTTTACAGGTGGTAGTAATTATTTTTTTGAAAAACAAATAATTTGGATTATAATTTCTCTTATCATTTTTTTTGCGGTAAGTTCGTTTAATATAAAATTTTTTAAAAGAACAAGCGTCTTAGTTATGCTCTTTTGTTTAATATGTGGAATTTTGACTTTTCTTTTAATTATGGGAACGGCCACAAAAGGCGCGATTAGTTGGTTTAATTTTCAAAATTTTTCAGTGCAACCATCAGATCCCGCTAAAATAGTAATTATTTTAATCCTTGCTAAATATTTTTCTAAACGCCACATTGAAATTGCTCACATTAAACATATTATTATTTCTGGATTATACGCTTTTATCCTTTTTGCGCTTGTTGTTTTGCAAGGTGATTTTGGTTCAGCTATTATTATTTTTTTTATTTGGCTAGGTATGATTATGGTTTCAGGTGTGTCAAAAAAACACCTCGCGTTTGTTTGTTTGGTGGGAGTAGCATCAAGTATTTTGTTATGGGTCTTTGTTTTTCAAGATTATCAAAAAGTGCGTATTGTAACCTTCCTACATCCACTTGCTGATATACGAGGATCTGGCTACAATGCATATCAATCTACTATTGCTGTTGGGTCTGGGGAAATTTTTGGAAAAGGGGTAGGATATGGTACGCAATCTCGTTTGCAATTTTTACCAGAACATCAAACAGATTTTGTTTTTGCGGCTTTTTCAGAAGAATGGGGTTTTGTGGGCGTTCTCATCTTTTTCGCGCTTTTCGGCGTTGTTTTCTGGAGAATTTTAATTAATGCGGCGTACGGAGCGACAAATTTTGAAATTCTTTATGGTTTAGGATACACTATTTTTTTGATGAGTCATTTTGTTGTTCATATTGGCATGAACATCGGGTTATTGCCCATTACAGGAATTACAATTCCTTTTTTAAGTTACGGAGGCTCACATTTGTTAACAGTTTTTTTCGGTTTGGGGCTGTTAATGTCCATGCGTTCGCATAATAAAATTGCAATAAAAGATAGCACATCTAACGATTTTTTAGATATTATAAAGGCTTAAATATTTAACTTATTATTTGTTTTTTCTTTGTCATTCCATGCTATCTTCCCCACTTTGTCATTCCGTTGAAAAACGGAATCCAGGGGTTGAACCACGATCTCTGGATCCGGAGCACGAGATGACAAGAAGTTCGCGCGGGGACAACAAGAGATTTGTACGGGATGACAAAATACTATTTTAGGACTCATACACAAATAACTTCAGCAAGTTCGCTCAGATTCGTGTCAGATTTTTCTGAAAAAACTTGAAAAAGGTCGTTCCTCGAGGAGGAGTGAAGCGAAGCGGAACGACGGAAGA
>JAHIYV010000126.1 GCA_018814635.1 Patescibacteria group bacterium
AAATATAAATTACTTTTTTATTTTATTTTTTATGAAAAATATACGAGAAGCGTTAACTTTTGATGATGTGTTGCTTGAACCAAGGTATTCAAGTGTGGAACTGAGGGATGTGGATATAAAAACACAAATAAGCAAAAATGTGTACCTTGATATTCCTATTGTGTCAGCAGCGATGGATACCGTTACTGAAAGTGTTATGGCTATTGCTTTAGCAAGGGCGGGAGGATTGGGAGTTATTCATCGTAATTGTTCTATAGACGAGCAGGCGCGTGAAGTACAGAAAGTAAAAAAAGAAAAACTGCTTGTCGCAGGCGCTGTTGGACCTCATGATATTGACCGAGCAGTAATACTAGACAAAGCGGGAGTTTGCGCGCTTTTTATTGATTGCGCGACCGCGCATAAAAAAGATGTTATAGAATCAGTGCAAAAAATAAAAAAGAAAGTTAAAGCAGATGTGGTGGTTGGAAATATCGCGACAGCAGACGCCGCGCGCGCTTTAATTTCATTTGCCGATGGCATAAAGGTTGGTGTTGGACCCGGTTCTATTTGCACAACACGCGTTGTGTCGGGTGTCGGAGTACCACAACTAACCGCAATTATGGATGTTGTAAGTATCGCATCCCGAGCAAAGATACCAGTAATTGCCGATGGTGGTATTAAATATTCTGGTGATATAGTTAAAGCGCTTGCGGCGGGAGCAAATGCGGTAATGCTTGGTTCTATATTTGCGGGAGCCAGAGAAACACCGGGAGAAATTATAATGGTGAATGGAGTAAAATATAAAAATTATAGGGGAATGGGTTCTATTGGCGCGATGCAGAAAGGGAATAGCTCAGACCGTTATTTTCAAAATGGCGCAAAAAAATATGTTCCTGAAGGCGTAGAAGGGCTTATGCTTTACAAAGGCAAAGCCGAGGAAATTATTTATCAGATGATAGGGGGATTAAGATCTGGTATGGGTTATATTGGCGCAAAAAAAATAAGTGAAATGCCCAAACAGGCGCGTTTTGTAAAAATTACAGTCGCAGGTTTTGCAGAAAGCCACCCTCATTCACTTTCTCTGCGCGAAGATGCTCCAAACTATGGAAAGAAATAATAATTCTACAAGAATAACCTTTTTACTAAGAGCCTGTTTAAGAACTTGCTTTCGAAGCGAAATTTTCACCCAGCACCTTCTTTTACGAAAAAATTTTCTTACATTACCGTAGTAAATTACTGTTTTGTAAGTATTAAAAATAATTGTTTTGTAAAAGAAGGTGCTGGGTGGGAATTTTTAGCCGGAATGAAGTTTTTAAACAAGCTCTAAGGTGATATTATGATTGTTGATGGAAAAAAAATAGCGGGAGAAATAAAAAAAGAACTAAAAAAGCAAATGTCTGCGTTGGATTATGTACCAACACTTGCTATTGTAATGGTAGGGGATGATTATTCTTCAAAACAGTTTGTAAATCTTAAAAAGTATTTTGCGGAGGACATTGGGATTTCTATACAACTTATATGTTTACCAGAAGAAAATACAAACACAAATATACTCGTTGATATTATTAGAAAACTAAACGAAAATAATGATATTTCGGGTATTGTAGTACAATTACCATTACCGTTGCATATTGATACCCAAATGGTTCTTAATTCAATCTCTGCCAACAAAGATGTTGATTTGTTGGGAGCTCTTGCTTTAGAAAAATTTAATAAATGGGAGTCGCAAATTTTACCCCCGGTCATTGGCGCTTTTGATAAAATACTGAAGCATAAAGATATTGAAATTAAAAATAAAAAAGTCGTTATTGTTGGTAGAGGCGCGCTTGTTGGAGAACCTGCTGCGACTTGGTTTTCTCAAATGGGCGCAGATGTGAGCGTTGCAGATAAAAGTATAAAGGACATCTCAATAATTACACGCAAAGCTGATATATTAGTATTGGGCGCTGGAAGTCCTGGTTTAATTACATCAAATATGATAAAAACAGGCGTAGTATTACTAGACGCGGGTACAAGCGAAGTATCCGGAAAATTACTTGGCGACGCAGATATTACTTGTGCTTCCAAATGTTCTGTTTTCACTCCAATACCTGGTGGTGTTGGACCAATTACTGTCGCCATAATTTTTGAAAATCTTTTGAAGTTAATAGGGTCTAATACAACAAAAGTATGAATGGATAAAAGGTGTCAGATAAAAAGTGGATAAAAGGTGTGTCTAGCGAAGTTGGACTTCGATAGACGATAGACACTTCAATTAAGGCCTTATATAAACGGCTCATTTGTGAGCCGTTTAATGAGCCGTTTAAAAAGCCCCAAGCTAAGTCTTTGTAGAGAAATTTTGCAGACAGAATTAAAGTGGGTGACAAGGCAAGAAAAAAAGACCCTTATTGGTGGGTATCCAATACCTACCAAGGCTAAAAAAATTTCAAAATATATTATGATGGAAGCTCGGCTTCCATTTCCTTCACCAGCTTCCTTCACCAGCTTCCTTCACCAGCTTCCTTCACTTATTACGGGGCGTGTGAAAAGAACCCCAAATGCACATTTTTTTGCTATCGCGTAAAAACATGCATTTGCTGTTTTTTATTTTTCTTTTGTTAGAGCCTGTTTAAAAACTTCATTTCGGCTAAAAATTCCCACCCAGCACCTTCTTTTACAAAACAATTATTTTTAATACTTACAAAACAGTAATTTACTACTGTAATGTAAGAAAATTTTTTCGTAAAAAAAGGTGCTGG
>JAHIYV010000127.1 GCA_018814635.1 Patescibacteria group bacterium
CTTCCAATTGGTTCAACTCTGTTAAATTCCTTCATGCTTTGAAAAAATCTATTAAGATCATTGATGTCTTTAAAGATATTTCTTTTATCTACTCCACGATTGTATATGTGATAGTATTCGTCGTTTGCAAATGGTATTTTTGTTGTTCTTTTTATTTTTATGTTGGATATTATAGCACTTGGGGGTTCAACACCCAAGTGTAATCTGTCAGTAGTGACAAACCCTTGTTTGGCTTGTTTGCTCTATCCTGTCTTGTACTTCTTGTACTGTCCTTGCCCTGTCCTCGCCCTTGACATTGTTTTTTTAAAACCATATTCTTAAAGGGTATTTTTAAGTCGGGATGGCAGAGCGGTTATGCAGCCGGTTGCAGACCGGTGTAGGTGGGTTCGACTCCCTCTCTCGACTCATGTTTAATTCAAAAATTTCTAAAAAACAAAAGGGTGGAATAAAAGGTAAACCCAGCACCATTTTTCCTCCCAAAAAAGAAAAAATAGTGCTGGGAAAACCCCACCCGGTTACACAATTTGTTTCAAACTTCCGAAACACCTTGCTGAATTTAAGTTTTGACGAAATCATAAATCCTTCAATCGTGAACGAAGAGGATGTGTATAAGCAATATGGGCCAGAGGCCCCGCTTATTTTGGATAGAAGTTTTTATCTCGCAGGTCTTTCTAGGATTGAACTTGGAATTTCCAAA
The DNA here is from genome assembly GCA_018814635.1 of Patescibacteria group bacterium. Taxonomy (GTDB): domain Bacteria; phylum Patescibacteriota; class Minisyncoccia; order Phycocordibacterales; family JAGLOS01; genus JAGLOS01. The sequence goes on from JAHIYV010000127.1 coordinate 698, forward strand.
AAAATTACAACTCAAATAAAAAAAATTGCTGATATTGATATTTCAAAACTTAGGCAAATTTTCCGCGAACTCAAGGAAGCAAAAACAGAAGCAGACGATTTGGTTGAAGAATTAGTAAAACAATTAAAAATTAAAACTGAACACGCAATACAGATATTGGCTTTGTTTCCAGAAATGAAAAAGTTGGAACCAATACCAACTAAATTAATACTTCGTTCTCATATGACTGCGGCGTGGTATTTAACAGTCAGTTCTTTGGCGCAAAAAAGCGATGATACTCTAAAATTATTTTCAATAGGACCTAGGTTTAGAAGAGAACAACGATTAGATGCGTTTCATCTTTATGAAAGTTTATCAGCATCTGTGGTAATGGCCGGTAAAAAAATTAACTTAAAACAAGGAAAAGAATTAACAAAAAAAATTCTTACGGATTTTGGTTTTGAAAAAGTCAAATTTCAAACTAAAACAGCGACTTCAAATTATTACACACAAGGAACCGAATTTGAAATTTTTGTGAAGTTAAACGGCAAAGATGTAGAAATAGGTGATGGAGGTTTGTATTCTTCCACAAGTTGCGAAAACTATAATATTCCATATCCTGTTTTTAATGTTGGTTTTGGTGTTGAGAGAATTGTTATGATTATGGAAAACATAAAGGATATTCGCACATTGGTTTACCCTCAATTTTACGGTCAAACTTTTTTTTCTGATCAAGATATCGCTGAAGGTATTAGTTTTAAGCAACAACCAAAGACTCTACAAGGAAAAACTTTTGCTAAAAAAATAGCGTCCGCAATTTTGAAACACAAAGACGATCTTGGTATAAAAGAGATATTAGTTTACAAAGGACAAGGATTTAAGATTTTTATTAGCGAACCAGAAGAAGGTAAAAAATTATTAGGTCCTGCTGGATTAAATGTTGTTTATGTTTACGGCGGGAATATATTAGGGGTTAATGAAAAAGACCAAAAATTTGCGGAAGTTATTAAAAAAGGCGTGCGAGTTTGTAGTTATATTGAAGCGTTTTCAAACTTATTTGCCAGTTTTGCTGAAAAAAAAGTTTTTGGAAAACATACACTAAAAATGGCAGACACATTGCCATCAATCAACCTAACACTTAAAAAAGAACAGGAACGATTTATTGTCAGCCAACAGAAAAAAATTGATGTCAGAGGACCAATATTCCTTGATTGCGAAATAACAAAATAAAAAATTAATTTATGGATAAAGATTTTCTGAAAAAATTTGTTAATATAAAACGAGAGACAAAGGCGATGATAAACATTGACCCCTTGCAAGCTGGCGGTAAATTAACTGACGAGGCGAGACAAGCTCTTGTTGAGTGGGGTGATGGTTTTTCGGTATGTGATTTTTGCCCTGGAAGATTGGAGGGTATTAAAAAACCGCCTATTTATGATTTTGTTCATCAAGCACTTCCTGATTTTATCGGGGCTGATGTAGTTCATTTAACTCATGGAGCAAGAGAAGGAAAATTTTTAATAATGCACGCGCTCGCCCAACCAAACGATTTTATTATCATAGACAAAAGCGCTCATTATACCACTTATGTCGCGGCGGAAAGAGCGGGGTTAAAAATTAAAGTGGTGGAAAATTCCGGGTATCCGGAATTCAAAATTAATGTTGATGATTACGAAAAAGCAATAAATGAAATACAGAATGAGGGAAAAGGGAAAATCGCTTTGCTAGTTCTTACCTATCCAGACGGCAATTACGGCAATCTTCCCGATGCAAAAAAACTAGCGACAATTTCACAAAAATACAAAATTCCATTTTTATTAAACACCGCTTACGCGGTTGGAAGAATGCCTATTAATATGAATGAGACTGGCGCAGACTTTATTGTTGCTAGTGGACATAAATCAATGGCAAGTTCTGGTCCGATTGGTTTTGTTGGGATGAAAAAAGAATGGGACGAAGTTCTTTTTAAGAAATCACAGTATTTTGCAAAAAAGGAAGTGGGAATATTAGGGTGTGTGTCGCGAGGAACGGCAATAATGACCTTGATGGCTTCTTTCCCTTCTGTTGTGGAAAGAATAAAAGAATGGCCAAAACAAGTAGAAAAAGCCCAATGGTTTTCTAGGCAACTAGAAAAACAGGGATTAAAACAATTAGGAGAAAAACCTCATAACCATGATCTTATGTTTTTTGAAGCGGAAAAATTATATGAAATTTCAAAAACCCATAAAGGTGGCGCATTTTTTCTATATAAAGAATTAAAAAAGAACAACATCTGGGGAATTAAACCCGGCCTAACAAAAAATTTCAAACTCTCAACTTTCGCAGCCAACAAAGAAGAGTTACAGAAAGTGGTTGATGTTTTTGCGAGTCTTTTAGATTAATTCCTGAACCGAAGGATAAAAAATTTGACATTTATTTTAACTTTGATATTATTATCAACAAGTATGAAATATCAAATTAGTCAAAACTGTTGCGCTTGTTACAACTCTTTCTTGAAAAAGGGGCTGTTTTGATAATTTTTTAAAAGTTAAAAATTTAAACGACAACTTCTTTTTCAAAAGGAGTTTTTTGTTTTTACACCAATAGTAATTAAATATAGTTACCTTTGGCGTGAAAGCAAAAATAGAAGCTTTCACATAGTAGTTCTTTTTAGGAGGATGCGTGGCGAAACGGCAAACGCGGCAACCTGCAGGGTTGTTGGCCCAACTAAATGGGTCTTGCGGGTTCAACTCCCGCCCGCGTCTCCAATCTTTTTATTGAGGAAAATTAGTTTTTTACAATAAGGAGGTGATAGTAATGTGTAAATGTTGCTAAATATTTGGGCTTCCTCCATACGAGGAGGAAGCCCCCCATTTTTTGGCCAGGTAGCCAAGTAGTAAGGCATCGGTCTGCAAAACTGATATACACGGGTGCAATTCCCGTCCTGGCCTCCATATTAAAAATTAATGCAAAAACAAAAAATTATATGTTAAAAATTTATAACACTTTAACTCGCAGAAAAGAAATATTTAAGCCGATTAAAAAAAATAAGGTTCGGTTTTACCAATGCGGACCGACTGTTTATTGGACGCAACACATTGGTAACCTTCGCGCTATGACAATGGCTGATTTTATCACGCGATCTTTAAGATATTTAGATTTTGATGTGAAATTTGTTTGCAATTACACAGATGTTGGACACCTCACAGGAGACGATGACACGGGTGAAGACAAAATGGAAAAAGGCGTCAAAAGAGAGGGTTTAACTCCGCGCGAAATTGCTGATAAATATATTAAAATTTTTGAAAATGATACTAAGCATTTGAATATTATAGAGCCAGATGTTAAACCGCGTGTTACAGAGCACATTCAAGAAATTATTGATATGACGCAAATTTTGTTTGATAAAGGTTTTACTTATCAGACTGAGCTAGCTATTTATTTTGATATTTCAAAAGCAAAAGATTATACAAAACTATCCAGACAAGATCTGTCAAAACAAAAATATGGTTCAGGAAGGGGAGAAATCAGTGACCCAAACAAGCAACACCCATCAGATTTTGCTTTGTGGTTTTTTAAGGTGGGTAAGCATAAAAACGCGCTACAAACATGGAAATCGCCGTGGGGTGTCGGTTTTCCTGGTTGGCATATTGAATGTTCTGTAATGGCAAAAAAACATTTGGGTAACTCGTTGGATATTCATATGGGCGGAGTTGAGCATATTCCAATTCACCACACAAACGAGATAGCGCAAAGTGAATCCGCAAACGGCGTTACTTTTGTAAATTATTGGATTCATAATGAACATCTGTTGGTAAATAATAAAAAAATGGCAAAATCAGAAGGCACAAGTTTTAGTCTGCAAGAAATTCAAGATAAAGGTTTTGATCCGCTAGCGTTAAGATATTTATTTTTACAAGCGCATTATCAATCAAAACAAAATTTTACATGGCAAGCAATGAAAGCCGCGCAAAAAGGATTAAAACGGTTACGAGAACAAATAAAAAACTTAGGTGTCGACACAACAGGAAAAATTAACCAAAGATATAAAAATGACTTCATTGAAAAAATAAACAATAACTTTAATTTTCCTCAATCATTAGCTATTGCTCAAAAATTATTAAAATCAGATTTACCAGGTAAAGACAAACTCGCAACAATTTTAGATTTTGATAAAGTTTTTGGACTTAAATTATCTGAACTGCAAATCCCAACAAAAATTCCGTGTGAAGTTGCTGATTTAATTAAAAAACGCGAAATCGCGCGAGAAACAAAAAATTGGATTGAAGCTGACAACCTTCGTAAAAAAATCACAGAAGCTGGGTACGAAATTAAAGACACCAAGGCGTTGTGACAAAATAACATATCCATTTTCCTCTCATCTTTACATTATTTTTTTCTGAAAAAATTTACGATACCAAGGTTTACCCCTTACCTTTTTTTAAAAGGTTACGGGGTCGTGCCTCTTCCGTCGTTCCGCTTCGCTTCAATCCTCCTCGAGGAACGACCTTTTTCAATTTTTTTCAGAAAAATCCAGCATAAATCTGAGTAAAAATTGAACAAGTTATTTTGTCACAACGCCTAAACCAACAACCTGATGGGCGTTCTGTTTTTTTGTGTTGAACAAGACGGGTAGA
>JAHIYV010000128.1 GCA_018814635.1 Patescibacteria group bacterium
ATTATCTGAACATAGAATTTTCATAATATTAAAAATCCGCCCATAGCTCAGTTGGTAGAGCAGTTGCCTTTTAAGCAAACGGTCGTAGGTTCAAGTCCTACTGGGCGGACAAGAAAATGTAAAGTGTAAAAAGTGTAAAAAGTGTAAAAATCAAAATGAAAAATGACAAAGGGAAAGCGTTGCATCAACTAAGAACACTTGATGGAAAAAATAAGGAAAGCATGAGTAAAACTATGAAAAAAATTACAATCATTGGAAATTTAAGTTTTAGTGATGAACAAATAAAGCGTTTAGGGTCATTAGGAGAAATAAAAACATTGTCTGTTCCATGTTCTGCCGAAGAGTGGTCTCGTGTTGCAGAAGAATCAGATGTGATTTGTAGTGATGGATCTGGTCTGTTGGAGAATATATATAATCTTAAAAATGTTTTTGTAACTTATCCATATATTGAGCTAGGTAATTTTGATTCTAAAAAATTAGAACAAAATGGGGTTACTATAGCAAATACTCGAGGAAGTAATAGAGATTCTATTGTGGAATGGGTAATTTTTATGATCATTTCTCTTTTTAGAAAGTTTGCTTTTATGGTTAATGTAACAGAAAATATTCCTTTAGAATTTAACCAAAGTCTGAGTGGCAAAAATGTATTAATTGTAGGAAGGGGAAATATTGGCACAAAGATAGGATTAGTGTAAATCCAAGGACGGTCCTTGGATAGTTCTTTTTGTCCAAGGACGGTCCTTGGATAGTTCTCTTTCTTTTCCCAGCTTCCTTTTTTGGTTTAAATTTCATATTTTAGTTATTTAACAACAATAGCAAGAAATAACACCTTTTTCAATTTTCAGGCGACTAAACTTAAACTGCACCACTTGGGTGTTGAACACCCAAGTGGTGCAGTTTAAGTTTAAATTCGCGAGAGAGAGAGGGGCGACAGCTTTGACATCGCCTGACATATAAGTATTTCTTGTAAAGTTTAAGAAAAATGTTATTGTGAAATATACAAACAAATAATTAAAAAATATGGACAAAAAAGAATTTGATGATTTTTTTAGATCTTACTCAAAAAATGTTGATAACGCCAACAAACATGGATTTTGGAAATTATCTGACGCTATTATTACTCAGATAATAAAGAATAATATCTCAGTTGCGATTGACGAAAAATCTGTTATTTTAGATGCGGGCGGAGGAACCGGTAGGTGGGTTTGCGATTTAGGTAAAATATACAAATCAAAGTTTATTATTTATGATATGTCTAGAGATATGCTTGAAAAGGCTAAGGAGAACATCAGAAACGCCAATATTGGAAATAGGGTAAAACTTATTGAAGGAGATTTGAGAAATATGAAAAGCTTAGAGGCGGAATCAATTGATTACATCATTAGCATTTATAGTCCGCTTAGTTTTGTTTATGAGAAAGGAAAAACATTTAGCGAATTATTTAGAGTACTGAAAAAAGGCGCTAAAATTATTATAATGGGTCATGGTTTTTACAATGCTTTGGCTTCAAAAATAAATAATTATTGCGCCAACATAAAAGAACTTGAGATATTAGAGAACGAACAAATAGTTAAGTGGGGGGAACATATTCCAAAACTTAATATCTTTTCAAAAGAAACACTAGAAAATAATTTAAAACAAGCGGGTTTTTTTTTTAGAAAAGACTTATGGAGTGCCAGTGTTTGCTCAGCCGGGGCAAGAAGATTTTGATCCAGAAAATATAACAAAGAGCAAAATTTCATCTGCGCTTGAAAATGAGGACTTTTTTAATAAAGTTTTTGAATTAGAAATGAAATATAATGGTCAGCCGACAATCGCAAACAGAGGAATGAATATGCTTGCCGTAGCGACAAAACAATAGTATGGAAAACTTTGAGAGTATCAAAAATAAAACAAACACTGAAACAATTGTAGAAGGGGTTTTGAACAAAGTTGAGTCGCCAACCTTATTTGAGGATTTAAAAAAAATGCCTGGCGAAAAATTACAAGCCCTTCTTATCGCTTTATACAATGAAAGAGCAAAAGATTTAAAACCAAAAGATATATTACGACAAGTTAGAGAAAGTCGTTTTTTAGAACCAAGCGAGATCTCTCTAAAAGAATTTAATTCTTTTGACGATAGCGCCATTGAAATGTTGGGAGATGATGTGGAAGCTATTGAATTGTCTCCAGTAGGCCCACTTGGCTCAACTTCAGTTTTATCGCGAATAAGTCAAAAAAATATAATAACGACCTCAAGAAATAACGAAGTTTTGTCAGACGCTTCTCCGTTACTTGCGATAGAATATGAAAAAAGAAGAAAAGAGGGGGTTGCTAATTCTGTTCATTTGTTTACAAGCCACAGAGTAATCAGGGCGCAAAATTTTGATAAAATCAAAGGCTTCACACCTCATTTTCGAGCGATGTTTTTATTGTCTGGCGATAAGTTTTTAAGGAGATGGGAACTTATAGAAGGTTTTTTAGAAAAACATATTAATTATTATCTAAGCGTAATTAAAAATTCTGTTACCTCAAAAGACTTCAGGGTAAACAAAGTTAAAGTTTCAGTTTCAAATTTAATGATTTCAGAAAATCTTATAAGTGGCTTAAAATTAGACAGAAATTTAATAATGAAAAATACCCAAAACGCTGATTTTAGTTTATTTAAAGATAATAATATTGAAATTCCGACCCGTATAAACGCCCAAGAAAACATTGACAGTGAAGTTTTAAATAAATATGGAGTGAAAAAAGCATACGAATATTTGTTAAGAAATTGTAAACCACTTATAGATAGCTTGAAAACAAAATATCCCGATGTAGATTTTGATTTAGATTTAGAAAGGATCGCTGGTATTGGCTATTATGATAATCTTTGTTTTAAAATTTCTGCTCAAAACGAGACGAGCGAGTGGTATCCATTAGCTGATGGCGGTTTTACTGATTGGACACAAAAACTTGCCCAATCAGACAAAGAAATTTGTTTGACAAGCGGGTTTGGAACAGAGTTATTTATTGGTAAATTTAAAAAATAAAAAGCATAAAACACTGTGAAAATAATAAATGCGAAAAAATTAAAAAAGGGGGATCTAGTAAGTATAGTCTCACCATCTGCGGGACTTGGAGAATTATTTCCGCGCAGAATAGAAAACGGAATTAAATGTTTAGAAAAAATGGGGTTTAAAGTCAAGGTGGAGAAGAATGCTTTAAAGAGAAAAAATTGGGTTTCTGGATCAATTAAAGAGCGCGTGGATGATATTCATACCGCGTTCAAAAACAAAAAAGTAAAAGCAATAATTTGCGCGATTGGCGGGAATCACTCAAATCAACTTTTAAAGTATTTAGATTTTAAATTAATAAGAAATAATCCTAAAATATTTTTAGGTTATTCTGATATTACGGTTTTACATAGTGCAATTTATAAAAAGGCGGGATTACGAACATTTTATGGTCCTTGTGTTATCTCTGAATTTGGAGAATATCCAGACATATTGCCTTTTACAAAAAGTTATTTTGAAAAATCCCTAATGGAAGGAATTATCGGAAATATTGAACAAAGTAAAGAGTGGACTGATGAATTTTTAGATTGGTTTAACGCAAAATTTCACACAAAAACAAGAAAAATGTTTCCAAATACTGGATATAAATGGTGGAAAAAAGGTAATGCGGTTGGTAAAATATTCGGTGGGGCAATCCCATCCGTAAACCATCTTCTTGGAACTGAATATGAAATTAATTTCAAAAATAAAATTTTTTTTATTGACTTGCCCGAAGGACACAATTCTGGTGAATGTTTTCCGCTTGCGGATTTAGACGCGTTTCTAGCAGACTTATTTAATGCAGGAATATTCAAACAAATAAAAGGACTGATAATTAGCAGGCCATACGGATATAAAAATGACAAAGAAAAGTTTTTTCTTTTAAAAGAGCTTGTAATGAATTATATAAAAGGCGAGAATTACCCAATTTTATTTAATACTGACTTTGGGCATACTTCGCCAATGATTACAATTCCAATTGGCGCGAAAGTAGAATTGGATAGCAAACAAAATAAATTTGAAATTAAAAAAGGATTTATAGATTAATTTCAATATAAATTATGATTCCAGATTATTTGCGCAATCAAATTGAAGACGATGACTTAAAATTCAAGAGTACAAATCTGAAATCTTTTACTTTGCCAATATATGATCCAAGAACCCACTATATAGACCTAACAAGAAGTGGCTATTTTCAAGCTCTAATAATACTGCGACACTATATTAAAACCATCTCTGATTATTATTTTGGGGTTATGCAAAAAGCAAAAAATATTGATTTGTTCCTGCTTACCTCAAGCATATCATCCCCAATGGGTTCTGGCTCAGATTCGGAGGCAATTCCAGTTAAATTTGGTAAATTTGATTCAAATTTAGTTGATTCTTCTCAATTTGGATTTGAGCCATTATTGTTGAATGGAATTGATAAGGTTTATTGCTATTTTCCGTCAATGCGTGGCGAGAAACCAGACAAAAAACACTTAAATCAGTTTTTTCATTGTGAGGCTGAGATTAAGGGTGATATGGAACAATTAATTCCAATCATTGAAGGATATATTAAAATTTTAGCGAAAGCATTAATTTTAATGCCAAACATTTTAGAAAGGATAAGTTTAGATTCTGAAAAAACTACAGCAATTCTTAATAAAGTATTGGGATTAAAGAAGTTTCCAGAAGTTACATTTGATGAAGCCACCGATGCTTTGGTAGAGAGTGGCAATAAAACTTTAGTGAATTTTACCGAATTTGGATGCGATATTTTGTCAGATGGAGAAATAAAATTAGCTGAGATTTTTAATTTTAATGCTCCTTTTTGGATTAGAAATTATGATCGCGACAGAGTAGCTTTTTACCAAAAACCAGATCCAAAAAATTCAGACAAAGTAATTAATGCCGATCTTATTTTCCCTCCAATAATTAAAGATTCTTTTGGTGGAGAAATAGTTGGATGTGGACAGAGGCAAGATGATTATCAAGAGCTGATAAATTCGTTGATTCGACAAAACATAAAACCAGAACCGTATGAATGGTATATAAATTTACGAAAACTCCCAGCTTATAAAATGACTTCTGGTTTTGGCTTGGGAATAGAAAGATTTATTACTTGGAGCTTATGTCGTGATGATATTAAAAATGCCATTTTATATCCAAGATTGAAAAATTTTAAAACCCACCCTTGATTGTTGTTTGCCCCATTACTCTTTTTACACAAAAAAGAGGTTTCGGAATATTTAAAAGATAAAAAGACCGTAGATAATGTTTATGGTTTTAGTTTGTTTTATCTTGAATTTCTGAAAAGGGGTTATGGGTTCGCTTTTAGAGGA
>JAHIYV010000129.1 GCA_018814635.1 Patescibacteria group bacterium
CAAAGCATTTCAATGCCATATTCATCACCCTTTATAAATGTTTGCGCCAAAGGATACTTACCTGTTTTTTTATAAAGCGCGCTTGCGCGCACGTAAAGTTCATCGCTTGTGAAGACATATTCCGCGGTCCCTTTTATCCCAACACCATCTTTCCAAACACAACTGCTTTGCGGTTTTATTACAGCAGGGTAGGACATTGCGCGAAATATATTGTTCAAGGAAAGCCCTTGGACAATAGGAACGCTACTATTCAAGGGTAGTCCTTGGATAGATTCTATTTGTGGAATATTAAGTTTTTTTGCTAACGCAAGCGTTTTCTTTTTATCAAAAGCAACATCAACACTTTCTTCTGACGACAAAAGCAGTGTGGCATACTTTTGAATTTCTTTTCTATTTTTTGAAATCAATAGAAATGTTTCGTCGCTAAAAGCATAAATTACTGGCATACCCCCAACTTTTTTAGCAAGAGAAATGATTGCTTGTACAAATGCTTGTGGCTCGGTCAATGGCGAAGGGTATACAAAACGGCGCGCGGAATAACGAGAACGCAAAGACATCGCTGTCCCTCGCTCCGCCGCGGTTGTTACTTGTACTCCCTTTTTTCCCAACGACCGTGTCGTGGCTAACGCGCTTTTGAGATGTCCATCAAGAATAATTGCTTTCATTGCCGTCATAATTTCTTTTCTAATTTGTAAAATTTAATCTTCAAGATTTGCGGTCTTTTGGAACAATTCTCTCATTTGTTTTCCAATTATAGTCCAATTATACTTTTTTTGTATCATACTATAAGCCTCTGTAAGCACTTTCTCTTTTTCGCTATTATCCATTGTTTGAATTTTTTGCACAGCATGAACAATACTTTGAGGGTTGTTTGGTTCACACACAAAACCAGTTTTTCCAGCAACAAGAAAATCTGAAATACCTCCCACCATTGTTCCTACCACAGGAATACGCGCAGCCATTGCTTCCAAAAAAGAATTACCAAGTCCCTCAGAAAGAGAGGGTCGCACAAAAATATCAGAAGCATGAAGAATACGTGGTAATTCTTCACGGGTCACAAAACCTAAAAAACAAATTCGTTCAGACAGCCCCAGCTTTTTTACTTGTTGTTGGAGTTTCTTTTCAAGAGAGCCACTTCCACATATAACAAAACAGACGATATCAGATAAATAAGGCAATGCGTTTATTATGTCACCAATACCATTTTTAGGTTCAAGTCGTGAGCTGGTAACTAAGATAAAAGCATCGGCATCAAAACTAAAAGTGTCTCTGGTTTTTTTAATATCCTGCTCGTTAAATTGTCGCGTAAAATTTTCAATATCAACACCATTTGGAATAATTTCCGCGACCTTACCCTTAAACCCCATTTCTTTACCCCAATCATATAAATACTTTGAGATAGTTTGTAGTCCACTGGCAGTTTGAAAAATTTTCTTAAATTTATTTTTTACAAAAAAAACTTTTTTGTAAATATACTTAAATGGATCACCTTCTTGAAGTGTTAATAAAAATGGCAAACCCATTTTTTTGGCGACACGAACAGCCGAAAACGCTCCGTAAGATGCCATCATAACCCAAAGTAAATCATAATTTTGCTTTTTTATCAGAGAATACGCTTTTCTATGACCAAACAAAGCCAAAATATAAACATCAATTTTAGGTATTCCAAAACCCAAACGATAAATTGTAACATTTCCAACTCTTTCACATTTAGGCGCGCCTCGTCTGAGGCGCGCGCAAATAAGATCAAATTCTATATGAGAAAGTTGTTTTGTTATCTCGCCCATCGCTTGCTCAGCCCCGCCCGCGGGATATAAATGATCGTCAGTTGAAAAAATAAGAATTCTCATAAAAAATGGTTAATTTTAATTCTTTTCTTTTAATTTATTGCCAATAGCGCTCATTGTTTGGATGTCTAATTTATTTTCATCACGCATTTTGGTCGCGCGCTTCAAAATCTCTTCAAATATCCAAAACTGTTTTTCAGTGTCATAAGAAAAATTTGAAGGATGAAACCAAAGATGAAAAATTTCTTTTTTATTACTTGCTTTTTGTATCCCATTTTTTACTTTTTTTATCATCATAGAAGGTGTAATAAATTTTCGTAAACCATTTCTTCCAAGTAAAAGCATACTCTCTCTGATATTGACAAGACCAGAAAAATGCAAAAGAGGCGCAGATACAGGCGTAGAAGGAATTAAATAATCACAAAAATGTCCCAGTCGTTGCAAAAGTTGAGGCAAAAACATATACCATTTATAACTGTTTCCACGATAATGTGTTAAGCCCGCCTTTTGTAGTTGTTTGTGAAAACCCTCAACATTTCTTGGAAAAACAAAAGACTTGTAGGGCAAATCTTCTTCTGTATGGACTCTTTGTGAATTTGCAATATCAACGCATATTGCTTGCTCATTTGTATTCTGTTCGTCATAACGAATATGCGCGTATGAATGACTGGCAATTTCGTGACACGCGGAAGATTGTTTAATTTGCAAGATAAGTTTTTGGTTGTCATACCATAACGAATCAGAATAATTATTCTTATCAGGGTGCTGAAAAAAATAGTCGTGTGTTTCATTTTTATATATCGGTCTTTTATATTCAGGGTGTGGTAAATTATCGCCACTCCACTCACATTTTTTTTCTATTTTTTCTAACAAATGCCCAACAATAGCCCATGTTGCTGGAATATTATATTTTTCAAAAAGTAAAATAAGCCTTTTTACAATCTCTATTTCTTTTCTAATCCGCGTTTTATCCTCAAGAGAAAGAAGTTTGTCTGCATATCCCCATGCAAATTCATAGTCTATACTTATGGTAAAAATTCCTTTTTTGCTCATAAAATTATTCTTCAATTTCAATTATTTTATACGCGCCGGCTTCATTTTGGATGCTAGAATTATTATTAGGTTCACTTTTTGCGCTACTTGATTCTAAAACCGCGTAAATTGCAATAAGACTTAAAAATGACACCCCCAAAAGTCCCCAAAACAAACCCGTATTTTTGTTGGTGTTTTGTCGCTGGTTAGTGTTATTTATATTAGCGCTAGGATACACAGTCGCTTGTGCCTGCGTAAGATTTGGGATATTTGATTGCTTTTTTTCTATGTTTTGAACCACATTTTTATAACCCAAAATCACACTATCGTTAGCCGTAGTGGACGAGGAAGACAAATTAACAACATCTGCAGAAGAAACAGGGTTACCTTGAAGTCCGCCGTTTGAGCCCAGGGACTCACTTGGAGATTCGACCTCCAAGTGAGTATTTTGGATTGAGGATGTTGAAACACTTGTTATGTTTGGCTGGTTACTTGTAAATTCTCCACTTAGGGGTTTCACCCCTAAGTGGGTATTTTTGCTTGGCATTGTTGAAGCATTGGTTGTATTTTCAATATTACTTTCGATCTTGTGAAATCTTGTCGCGACTTTACTGTTTGGATATAGAAGACTAATTTTATCTCCTTTTTTAGCTAAAAGTTTTGTAACTTGTGAAGGAAAAACTAATTTTTTATTTGGCATAATAAATGTGTTTATCGGAAACACAAAAATTTGATGATCCACTTTTAACTGCCATTGCGATAAATCAAGTTCTCGCGATGAATTATTTTTTATTTCAATAAAAGACGCGCTACCAAACGAAACATTTGCAATAACAATATCTGCGTTAATCACCTCAACCACAACACGATCCATTGCCGTGTAATTTCCCGACACCACATCAAGTGTGACAATATATTCTCCTGGATAATAATAAGTATGTTTTACCTTCTCACCTTCACCACGCGCACCATCTCCAAATGACCATGAGTAACGCGTGAAAGATAGCGGTATATTATCCGCTCCACGCGTGACACCAACAAACCGAGTGCTTACTTCTGCAATTGCTATTCTTTCTCTTACGCCTGCGTAAGCGGTAATTTTAGGAGCTATAGCCCACTCTGGCGTTGTTTCTGAATAAGCGGTATATGATTCCTGGCTATTGTTCGTTGTGTTTTGCTGTGAATCAGTTGTATTGTCAGAAATAATAGGATCATCAGTTGTTGTATTGCTATTTGTGTCCCCTTCTGTGTTCAATGCTCCCGGCGTAGGAAAAGCAGACACCCATGAATTGTTTATTTTTTGCAAAGAATTACCATCTCCAGCTCCACCCCATTCTGACAGATAAGAAACTGAATCAATATCATTTAATTCACTATCGCGAATAATTAAAACCTCTCCCTTATTGGACAAACTAAAAGAAGAACTATCAAAAATACTTCCGGAAAAACTCGGCCAATCAGAAGAAAACTGGGTATCATCAGAGGCAATTACAGCGTATCCACCACCAATTAAATTTCCATCACCAGAAATAATTTTTAATTTATGATTTATTTCAGCTTCAAACAATCGCCAGCCAGAAATATCTATCGTTTCATCGCTATTATTGTATAATTCTATCCATTCGCGTTTATCATCAGACCCCTCCAAATCATACATAATCTCAGTAATTTCTATTTGCGCGGACACATTGACAGAAAAACTTAAAAATAACAACGCAAGAATTACGCACAAAAAAATGGTGACTATGCTTTGAAAAAATTTTTTACGCGCAAATATATTATTCATCTTTTACTTTTAACAATTCCTCCAAAACATCCTTTGGTATTTCCTGTGGTTTGTTAGGTTTGTTAGATTCTTTCTCTTCAATTTTTGTATTTGTGTTTTGTTTTTTATATTTGTCCCCACGGTTTTGCTCAGGACTTGTTTCTATTTTTTTCATAACGACACGCAGTGTATCTTTAAGTGTCTTCAAATTGTTTGAATTTATAGGTTTTTCGGTTTTTTTTGTTTCTTGTTTTAAAAGATCTAAAGAAACAGCTTTGGGGATTTGATTTTCTTTGTTTGGCGTCACTGTCCGATAAGCGTGTGTGGAAGCTACGCGCGCTTTTTGTTGTTTTATTTGTTGTTGTGATTTTTGTGAATATTGTCGCCGTGAATTAAAAGAAGGTTTTACAGATGCCTGAATATCTTTTCGGGATACAAATGATTTTTGTGGCAAATTTTTCTTTGTTTCTGTTTTAATTATTTTTCTAGGTTTTTGACTTTGCTTCGGCGAGAAACCTGCTGTTGTCTGTTTAGAAATTGTTTTATTCTCTTCCTCGTCACCCCTAGCCCTAGCTAGCAAACGACGAGAAGAAGCCGAATATTGAAAATTGTGGCCAGAAGTAACAACAGGAGGATGTGAAGGATTTTGATAAGAGCGAAAAGGGGCAACCTTTGGGGAACTCTTATAGGCTGGGGCAGAAGAAGTAGTGCTGATCGGAGTTTTTTTATAGGCTGGGGTAGAAGAAACAGTCTTTGGAGAGCTTTTATAAACTGGAGTAGAAGTACTTTTTTTGGGAGTAATTATTTTTTCTGTTTGCGTTTTATCTAAACTTACCCCTTGTCCATACCAATCATCAATTTCTTTTTGCACCTCTATGCGCGGTTTTGTATATAATTTTCGCGAACGGTCAATCACCAAATTTTTAAGCGATTCTTTGGGTGGTAAAATTGGTGGCAAGGTTGTAGCGGAAAAAGGATGCGAGGATACTCCGTTAATCATAAGTTTTAAGTAAATTTGAAAAATCCCTAAATTAACAAGGTCGTCAATACAAAATTTTGGCGCAAACTCTTTTTCAAGCACTTCAGCGTCATACGCCCCAACACGAAAAATAATCATTGTGCCCACATTGCCAAAAACAGCGGAACGCACTTCTTCTGGCATTTGTTCAATATATTGATGGGCTATTGTAAGGTTAAGTTTATACTTTCGCGCTTCAGATAAAATGTCAGCAAATGATTCGTTCGCAAATGATTGGAACTCATCAACAAATAAATAAAAATTAGGGAGTTGACGAATTTCGTGTTCTTGTTTGTCGGCGCGCGACATCGCGGAAAGATATAATTTTGTGATAAGCATACTGCCAAGCAAATTGGCATTACCCTCGCCTATAAGACCTTTGGATAAATTAATGATAATAATCTTTTTTTCATCCATCAGTGTGCGCAAATCAAAACTAGATTTTGGTTGACCAATAATATTCCTTATAAGAGGGTTGGCTGTAAATTGACCAATTTTATTTTGAATAGCTGGTGTCGCTTCTTGGGTATATCTATCAGTATATTTCGCGAATTCATCCACCCAAAAAGACTTGACCGAGGGATCAGTGATATTATCCACAACTTTTTTTCTATACACTTTATCAGTGAGCATTCTGTTAACTCCAAGCAAGGTTGAATCGGGGTATTCCAAAAGCGCCATAATAGTATTACTTAAAATATATTCCATTCTAGCAGACCACATCTCAACCCATAGTTTTTTGAACGCAGACATCAAACCATTAGCAACAAGGTGTCGTTTGTCATATCCCACATCTTCCATGATATTAAAAGACATCGGATGGTCCATATCAAACGGCGCGAAATACACAACATCGTCAATGCGTTCTTCGGGAACATAATCTAAAAGCATCTCAGCGGTTTTTCCATGCGGATCAACAAAAGCCATGCCATTGCCATTTTGAATATCCTGAATTGCCATATTTTCAAGCAAGGTAGATTTACCCATACCTGTTTTGCCAATAACATAAACATGTTTATCGCGATCATCTGCTTTGATACCAAATGGAACCTTTCGCCTGCCATCTGTTTCCGCAAAATAAGTGACTTTGTTTGAGTTTTCCTTCATAAATATCTATATGTACAGTATATTACAAACTCGTACAAAAAAACAGGGTTGGCTGGAAAAGTATAAAATTCCCCTACTTGGGGGTGAAACCCCCAAGTAGATAAAGTGTTAAATATTTTTAACACTGCTACACCGCCAACGACTACTCATTATTATTCTGCCATTTCTAATGCCGCGTGGGTATAAGTGTTGCCTGCATCCCATAACATCCAGGAATCAAGTCCTGCGTCGTATGTTGCTTTGATCTGCGC
>JAHIYV010000019.1 GCA_018814635.1 Patescibacteria group bacterium
ATATAGGAGTCGAACAAGCTAATAGTTTAGCCGAATAAATCATTAAAAATCAGTGGGTAGGACATTTCTACTTGGCTGAGGGTAGGACATTTCTAAATGGCTTTGACAAAGCTGTAGATAAATCCCAACTACCACCGCCGCCTGTCTCTGTAGTCGCTTTCAATTGATTGCTTGCTGTGTTTATATTTGTTTTTACTAACCCAGCATCAAATTCTGCGGTAGTCGTCCTCTTAACCTCAACAGGACTCACACTTGCCCCGTTTCCACTTCTTGCAAAAACTCTTGCTGAACCGCCTTTGGTAATAACAGCGTTGGCAAGTTTAGTTTTTAATCCTAAATCAATGGGAGCAGACCTATAAACTCCTAAATCATCATTGCCGACAACAGAGTTTGGCGTTGTTGTCGCGCTATACCCAAACCCCCCAGAGCCAGTTTGTTCAAAATCCGCTTGCGTGGTTTGCGCGCTTGTAGAAGTGTATGTTATTGGAGCTGTTGTTGAAGCGTTGATATGACTATGCGCCAAATTAAGAAATGTTTGATTTTGAGGAAGCTGGTCTGCTGGTTCTGCTAAAGCGAAGAAGTAAACTAACGCTCCAGCGCTTAGAATGGCAATAGACAAGATTGCAACTGGAAATAATTTTGAATTTAAAATTTTGAATTTTGAATCAATTTTAAATGACTTAATTTTTAATGAAGAAAATAAATTAAGAAATTTTTTGATTCGTAATTTGATAAATACAATAAAGCCAGCATCTCTATTTTCAAGCTGTTGGCGCTGAAACTCTTGCTTTCTAAATTCATTCAGCGCGCGTTTAGCTTTAGAAAGTTTTTTGTGTTTGTGTTTAGACATATTGCTTCTCGTTTAGTTTATTATAGCTCATAGGAATAAATAAATAAACTTTGATTAGAGCGGTGGGGATAAATAAAAATTTCGCTTGTTTTGCAAAGGAATTTTGTGTATTGTGAGTAAATAAATAAATTATAAATTTATGAATAAAAATGAAAATACAAAAACTGGTGTTACTATGGAAAAAATTGTTTCGTTGGCGAAACGGCGCGGATTTATTTTTCCGTCCTCGGAAATCTATGGTGGGTTCGGAGCGATTTATGATTATGGGCCATATGGCGTGGAATTAGAAAATGCTATCAAAGCAGCGTGGTGGAAAACAATGGTGCAAAAACGCCCCGACATTATCGGGCTTGATTCAAGTATTTTTATGCACCCCAAAATTTGGCAGGCTAGCGGACATACCACAGGATTCGCCGATCCGCTTGCTGAATGTAAAAAGTGCAATGCCAGAGTGAGAATTGATCATTTGCTTGAGGATATTGATGTTTTTGCGGATGAAAAGATGAGCGAGGAAGAAATTAACGAACTTTTTAATCAACACAAAACAAAAATTAAATGTCCTCAATGTGGAAAAAGTGATTTCAGCGATGCGAAAAAATTTAATCTTCTTGTTAAAGCGAATTTAGGAAATTTTAATGATGATTGGTCAAAAGAACCCACATATCTTCGTGGAGAAACTTGTCAGGGTATTTATGTAAACTATAAAAATGTGCGTGATACCGCGCGCGTGAAGATACCATTCGGAATTGCGCAAATAGGAAAAGCTTTTCGTAATGAAATAGCAGGCAGGCAGTATGTTTTTAGAACACGAGAATTTGAACAAATGGAAATGCAATATTTTACTCATCCAGACGAAGAAATGAAAGAATATGAAAAGTTGCGCGAGGCAAGATGGGCGTACTATAAAGAGCTGGGTATTAAAGGCGAGAATCTTAGGTGGAGCAAGCATAAAAATCTTGTTTTTTATGCTAAAGAGGCGTATGACATTGAATATAATTATCCTTTTGGTTTCAAAGAGCTTGAAGGTGTGCACGCGCGAAGTGATTATGATTTGTCTCAGCATATGAAATTTTCGGGAGCCGATCTTACTTATACTGATCCACACACAAACGAAAAATACACACCACATATTATAGAGTCCTCGGTTGGGGTAGGGAGAACGGTTTTTGCCGTGATGTGTGATGCTTATACAGAAGAAGAAATTGACGATGGTGATTCGCGCGTGGTGATGAAGTTCAACAAAAAACTCGCTCCCATAAAAGTAGCCGTATTTCCTCTTTTGAAAAACAAGCCAGAATTGGTAAAAAAAGCGCGTGAGATATTTGGCGCGCTCAGCGAACAATTAATGTGTGAATTTGATGATAATGGAAATATAGGCAAGAGATATAGAAGGCAAGATGAAATTGGCACACCGTACTGTGTTACTGTTGATTTTGATACGCTTGAAAATAGCACGGTAACAGTACGCGATCGCGATACAATGAAGCAAGAAAGGGTAGCTGTATCCGAGTTGGTCGGATACTTAGGGACTTAAAAGAAAATATTAGCGTTTAATTTATTATTGCGTCTTATGAAATACAAAAAAACAGTGTTAAAAAATGGTTTACGTATTGTTACAGTGCCAATGAAAGATAATCCAACCGCTACAGTTTTGGTTCTTGCGGGAGCTGGGTCAAAATATGAAGACAAAAAAGTAAACGGCATTTCACATTTTTTAGAACATCTTTTTTTTAAGGGAACTCAAAAGCGTTCAACCTCGGCAATTATTTCTCAAGAGATTGAGGGGTTAGGTGCGCAATTTAACGCGTTTACCGGTCACGAAAAAACTGGCTACTATGTGAAAGCTCAAGCAAAATATTTGCCAAAATTACTTGATATTATCTCTGATGTGTATATTAACCCACTATTTCCAGAGAAAGAAATGGAAAAAGAAAAAGGAGTGATAATTGATGAAATGAATATGTATGAAGATATGCCCATGATAAGAGTTGAAGACCTTTTTATGGAATTGTTGTATGGAGACCAGCCAGTCGGACGAAAAATTATAGGAGAGAAGGAGATTATTCAAAAAATGACACGCGCAGATATTATAAAATATTACAACCAGCATTATGTTAAAGAATCAACAGTTGTGGTAATTACAGGGGGAGGATTTGATGAGAAAAAAATAACAAAGGAAGCTGAAAAAAAATTTGAAGCGCTATCCGCAGCAAAAAAAGAAACCAAAAAAAAGGTCACTGAAAAACAAACGCAACCCGGTATCGCAATAAAAAATAAACAAACTGACCAAACACATATTTTACTAGGCGCGCGTACATTTGGTTTGCAAAGCAAATATAAAGCAACACTTAGTGTATTGGCGGGGATATTAGGACAAGGGATGAGTTCGCGACTTTTTCAAAAAATTCGAGATGAAATGGGGGTAGGATATTATGTCTCTGCGGCAAATGAGTTGTTTACTGACCATGGTTTTTTTGCTGTAGCAACAGGTGTAAACAATAAAAAAGTTTTTGAAGTGGTGGAAGTAATTTTAGCCGAACTACACAAAACAACAAAAGAACTTGTTGATGAAAAAGAATTAAAAAAAGTCAAAGATTATCTCACGGGTAATTTAATGTTGGGATTAGAATCCTCCGATGCTATCGCTGGCTATTATGGAGGGCAAGAAATACTCAAAAAAGAAATCATCGAACCTGCTACGCTTATAAAAGAAATCCAGGATGTAACAGCCAACAAAGTGCGTGCTATCGCGCGCAAGATTTTTAAAAATGATCGCTTAAACCTAGCATTAATTGGCCCGTTCAAAGACAAAAAACCCTTTAAAAAAATACTCATGTTTAAATAGGATAAACGGTGTCACCTTTTCCCCACTTTTTCCATCCACTCAAAAAATAGCAGTTCAAGATTTATTGTGATAAAATAATAACATAAAATATATGATATGATTTTAAAAACTGACTACAAAGAATGCCTTGATTATATTAGTAAATACTGGAACAAAATTACTTTTTATGCAGCAAAAGACAACGGAGTTCATGTAGGACTACCAAATAAATTTATATGTCCAAATACTACTAGATACAATAAAGACCAATTTTATTGGGATAGTTATTTTGTTATACTTGGATTAATTAACTCTGAGGGTTACAGAGGTGAGGGTTACAGAGGTGAAACCTCTGTTTTTACAGCCTGAGAGGTGAAACCTCTGTTTTTACTATATGGGTTACAGAGGTGGGTTACAGAGGTGAAACCTCTGTTTTTAAATATGGGTTACAGAGGTGGGTTACAGAGGTGAAACCTCTGTTTTTAATATATGGGTTACAGAGGGGTTACAGAGGTGAAACCTCTGTTTTTACAGCCTGAGAGGTGAAACCTCTGTTTTTACTGTTTTTAATATATCCAAGGGCTTTCCTTGGATAGTGTTACATATCTAAATACATGACTTTTTCAGGGGGGTTGTTTAGGTCAATGGCTTTGTCTCTTACCCACTCTAATATACTTGGGTCAATATCGGACAAAAATTCAGATGGGGTATTGATTTGTTTTGAACCAAAAATAATTCTTGCGTAGGCGAAAGATAAATAAAGTTTTTCTTTGGCTCTTGTTAGCGCAACATAAAACAATCGTCGTTCTTCCTCCGTTTCCTCTTTATTTTTTCTTGAACCGTCGGGTTTTCTGTGTGGAAATAAATCTTGTTCAAGTCCTGTTATAAATACATATGAAAATTCCAGCCCTTTTGCCGCATGCGCGGTCATAAGTTTTACGGAGTCCTCGGGTTTTTCAAGAGAATCTTGATCTGTCGCGAGCGCGGCATCCGAGAGAAGTTTTTCTAGTCCTTCTTGTGGAGGGTAAATATCATATTTTGTTGCGAGAGTTACAAGCTCACGACAATTTTCTAATCGTTCCAATTCTTCCTCCCCTCCTCCCATTAACATTTTTTCAATACCACTATGTTTGAGAATAAATTTAATAAGAGCAGATGTTTTTTGTGCCTCGGATTGTTTTTTAATTTCCGCGAGAATTTCTCTGAAATTAGCTACTTTTGCGCGCATTTTCAAGGAAAGTTCATTCTCTACGCCCGCGAACATCCGCGCCAAGGTAACCTTGCCCACACCGCGCGTTGGCGTATTGATAATCCTTTTTATGTCGTACAGACTATCGGGGTTCAATGACGCCTTCAAGTAAGAGAGAATATCTTTGATTTCTTTTCTTTCAAAAAATTTCACACCAAGCACCTGATATGGTACATCAAAAGTTAAAAAAGCTTCTTCCAGCGCGCGTGATTGAAAATTCGCGCGGTAAAGAATTGCTATGTCGCTCGGATTTTTTCCTTCTTTGATTAAGTTCTGTGTTTCGCGCGCGATAAAGCGTGCTTCATCTCCCGCATCAAAAGCGTCAAAAACCGTGATCAACTCCCCTTCTTTGTTTTTTGTGAAAAGATTTTTTTCAACACGAAGATCGTTCTTTTTAATAACTTGATTTGCCGCAGTCAAAATTGTTTGAGTAGAGCGATAATTTTGTTCGAGAAAAACGGAAGTTGTTTTAGGATAATCTTTTTCAAAAGAAAGCAAATTTCTAATATCAGCGCCACGCCAGCCGTATATGTTTTGGTCAACATCACCTACGACACAGATATTTTGATTCTTACCAACAAGCAAACGACTTAATTCATATTGTGCTTTGTTTGTATCTTGATATTCGTCAATATGAATATACTCCCATTTGTTCAAATAGTGTTCGCGCGCGTCTTTCTCTTTTCTCAACAACAAAACTGATTTCAAAATTAGGTCGTCAAAATCAAGAGCTTTTCTTTCCGCGAGTAATTCTTCATATTTTTGCCACACCGCCACAATTATTTTATGAAAAAAATTATCGCCCGCGCTCGCCAAAAAATCATCCAATGAAATCAGGTTATTTTTTTGTTTTGAAATAATATGATGAATTTTTCGCGGTTCATATTGTTTTGGGTCAAAGTTTTTTGCTTTAAGGGCTTCTTTAATAAGCGCGGTTGTTTCTGTTTGATCAAAAATTGTAAAGTGTCTGGGAATGCCAATAAGTTTTCCTTTTTCACGCAGAATATGTGCGCCAAGAGCATGAAATGTGCTTACAAAAGGTTTGTTAAAATAGGAATCCTCCCCGCAAACAGTGTTATTTTCTTTAATAAGCACCTCAACACGATCGCGCATTTCTTTTGCCGCTTTGTTTGTGAATGTTATAGCAAGTATTTTGCTGGAAGCCACGCCTTTTTCAATAATATGCGCGATACGGTGTGTGAGTGTTTTGGTTTTCCCCGCGCCAGCGCCCGCAACAATTAAAAGAGGCCCGTCTGTAAGAAGAGCCGCTTGTTTTTGTTTTGCGTTCAAGCTGTTTAGGTCGTTGGAGTTAGTCATTTTATTTCAGTATTGTTTTTAATTTCTATTGTTTCTGGATTTACACCACTATGCCCTTGGCTGTTTTGATAATTATAAAACTTTTTAATGGTTGAAAAAGCTGGGTGTTTCATTATTTCTTCTGACGCATTATTGAACATAAAAAGTCGTGCGGTTTGAATATCGTTCGTGTCTAATTCCTCGGACTTTTTCCCGCTAAGTATTTCAGCTGCTTGATTAATATACCGATCTACAGCATCGCGATTTTCTAAAGGTTTTTGGTGCCACTCAGCGGGACTGTTGGCAGATAAATATTTATATAAACTGTTTCTTATTTCACCCGCTTCGCGTAATTGTTC
>JAHIYV010000130.1 GCA_018814635.1 Patescibacteria group bacterium
CATCCTGCGCGAACTTCTTGTCATCCCGCGCTTTGATACGGGATCCAGAAATCGTATTATGCTCCTAAATTCCGTTTTTCAACGGAATAACAAAAAACACGACAAAGAAAAAAACAAATTAATTTTTAGAAAATGGTATAAATTCTGTAAAAAAGTTACTTAGGTGTTGAGCTCCTAAGTGAGCAAAAGTGATGGTGGATATAGTGCTGACGAGAATTATTTCGCGTGTTGTGTTACGTAGCATGTTACATAGCATGCTACGTAACACAGGTAAAATTAATAGATTGGAAGTCTCACTTCCAATCATAACTTCCAATCATAAATCCAAAAGCTTTTTTATCTGAGCCCTAAGAGGAGTAAAATTTTTAATACAATACTCTTGGTGAGATTATTTCTTTTCTTTTAGAAAAATTAATTGTAGTGGTATCAAAAATAGATTATTTACGACAGTATATATTATTGACGGTAACGCTACTAACGGACCAAATAAAGATAGCGCAATAATTGTTGATAAGGTGACATTTTTATAACTTGCAGAAATTCCATAAGTTATTTTTTCTGCTTTGTTGGAACCAACAAAGTACCCTAGGAAAAAATTTATAATAACTAAAACACTAATTAATCCACCAAGCATTAATGATATTTTAAGATTAGATAAAACAATTGATTTGACCGGGGAAATAATTCCCAAAATTAAAAGAAATAGCACAACTATTGATATATAGGTCCCATAATTTTTAAGGCGCTTATTTGCTCTAGTGTTTTTTAACAACATAGCAATTACTATAGGAATAACGACTAACCTTAACATCGTTAAGCTCATAACCATAAAATCAATCTCAATATTTGTTTTAGTAAATAATAAAACCAAAAGTGGAACACTTATGGGACTAAAAATATTTGATAAAAAGGCAATAACTAATGCCTGTGATGCAATTCCTCCATAGAGATTAGATAAAAATACCACGCTCATTCCTGAAGAGATTGTAGTAACTAAAATTAAACCCAAAAATATTTCATCAGAAAAAAAGGGTTTCAATAATAAAATCAAAAATGGAGAGCTTAGATGAATAATAACTAGTATTGTAATTTTGTTTTTGCAATTTTTTAGATGTTCCAGAATTTTTTTGAGATCTATGTCTAAGCAACTAAAAAACATCAATAACATTAACAAATAAGTTAAATAGGGCGTAAATATTAATCCAAGACTAGGAAAAGAAAAACTAAGAATAATTGCGGTCAGTATAATAAACCATGTATATTTTTTTATATAATATTTTATATTCATTGTAAGTATTTGTGTGGTCGGCAAAATAGTTGGGATCGTATTGCTGAAAAATTAACCAAGAAGAGACCAACCGTCTTGAAGTCCAAGCGCGTCAAGAATCATTTTAACTCTTTGAATTACGAAATACCGCCCAAGTTATTAAAGTACTCCAATACCTAATATACAGTATATATAGTTTTTTAAGTTTTACAAATCTAATTTAGCTAGTTTGGCGTTGGTTTGGATGAATGCTTTTCGAGATGGGACATCTGTTCCCATTAAGACATCGAAGGTGTGGTCTGCTTCTTGCGCGTCTTCAATTGTGATTTGTTTTAGGAGACGGTTTTTGGGATCCATTGTTGTTTCCCATAATTCTTCGGGGTTCATTTCGCCAAGACCTTTGTATCTTTGTAAAGATATTTTAGGCGTTTTTTTTGTGCCAACTTCTTCTTTTGTTTCTTGTTCTCCCTCTTCACCATCTTTATCTTCGGGCTCTTCTTCTATCATATCACCTGCGTCTGCGCCTAGATATTTAATTTTTTCTTCTTCTGTGTAAACATAGGTGGACTCCTTCCCTTTTTTTATTTTATACAAAGGGGGCATAGCTAAATAAATATATCCTCCATCAATAAGTGGTTTGAAATATCTATAAAAAAGTGTGAGTAAAAGTGTTGCAATATGCGCGCCGTCAACATCCGCATCTGTCGCAATAATAACTTTATGGTATCGTAATTTTTCTATATTAAAAGTATCGCCAATCGCTGTGCCGAGAGCAATCACAAGCGCTCTTATTTCTTTTGAGCCAAGCATCCTATCTAGTCGCGCGCGTTCCACATTGAGAATTTTACCTTTAAGCGGCAAAATCGCTTGCGTTCGGCGGTCTCGTCCTTGCTTGCTTGAACCGCCAGCTGAGTCTCCCTCAACAATAAAAAGCTCTGATTCTTCCGCGCTACGCGAAGAACAATCCGCAAGTTTGCCCGGCAAGGTAAGTCCTTCAAGAGCTCCTTTTCGTAAAACACTATCTTTTGCGGCTTTCGCCGCTTTGCGCGCGCGAAGCGCCAAGCTTACTTTATTTAAAATAGCGCGCGCTTCATCCGGATGTTCCTCAAGAAATTCAGCGAACGCCTCACCAAATATTTTTTCTACCGCTCCGCGCGCTTCCACGCTTCCTAGTTTTCCTTTTGTCTGCCCTTCAAACTGAATCTCTCTCATTTTTACCGAAATGACAACTGTAATTCCTTCTCGTACATCGTCAGCTGTGAAGTTTTCATCCTTTTCTTTTATTATATTATTTTTCCGCGCGTAATCATTTAATCTTCGTGTAAGAGCTGTGCGAAAACCAGTAACATGCATACCTCCCTCAGCGTTAAAAGTATTATTCGCGAACGCGAGTTCGCGAGAAGAAATATCGTCTATATATTGAAGAGCTAATTCAACCAACACTTCATTTGATTCTTTTTCAATATAAAAGATATTTTTATGCACCTGCTTAAAATCAGAATTATAAAACTCTACCAAAGAACGAAGCCCTCCTTCAAAATAGAATGTAGTGTTTGGCGCGCAAAGAGATAGGTTTTCTATATAGACCTCTTTTTCATACGCGATATCGTTGATATATTCCCGCGCGTCAATAATATGAATACGCAATTTTTTCACCAAATATGCCTGCTGTCGCATATGATTGGTAATACTTTTCCAATTATATTCAATTTCTTTAAATATCTCAGGGTCTGGCTCAAATGTAATAATTGTCCCATTAAAAGTTGTTTTTCCAACTTGTTTAACCAGCGCTCTCTTTTTCCCCCTCACATACTCTTGCATAAATATTTTTTTATCTCTGTGGACTTCCACTTTGGTGCGTACCGAAAGCGCGTTCACAACTGAGGCGCCTACCCCGTGTAAACCGCCAGAAACTTTATACCCTTTCCCCTCAAATTTTCCGCCCGCATGCAATGTAGTCATAATTGTTTCAAGCGCAGAAACTTTTGTTTTCTTATGTATATCAACCGGAATACCCCGTCCGTTATCAACAATGCGTACTTTATTGTTGGGCAAAAGCGCAATTTCAATATGGTCAGCAAACCCTCCCATCGCTTCATCGCGAGAATTATCAAAAATTTCCCATATAAGATGCTGAAGTCCTTCTACTCCAGTAGAACCAATATACATTCCGGGTCGTTTACGCACCGGCTCAAGCCCCTCAAGAACAGTAATTTCATCTGCTCCATATTTTTCTTGTTTATTCTTTTTTATCTCTATTTCTGTTTTTTTAGCCATTTTTTGATAAAAAATACACCACGTACATTTATGTAAAACACGCGCATTGCTTTATACTATATTGAGTATTATACCAAAGAAACACCAAAAATGAAAGCGTGCGTTTATTGTGGTAATCGTTTGTTATTATATCCTTTTCTAAAAACTAATTTGTTTTTTTCTTTGTTATACCAAACCCAATTAACCACCTTCCCATATGACCAATCCAAGGACGACCAATCCAAGGACGACCAATCCAAGGACGGTCCTTGGACAAATCGACCAATCCAAGGACGGTCCTTGGACAAATCGGTCCTTGGACAAATTTGGATAAGCTTAAACATCCGCACTTTTGTTTAACACCTTAGTTAAAAGGTCGTTCCTATGATTTTTCGGTTAATCGTACCACTTGGGTGTCCGACATCCAAGTGAGTCTCCGAGTGATGATTTTGGTATTTTGACTTTTCTTATCGCACTTCCCATCCTGTGTTTTGGTGTAAAGCAACAGATATTGTTTCCATAATTTTGCCAATTTCTAGGTCAGTTAGTGTTCGCTTATGGGATTGAAAAACAAGTTTGTATGCGTATGATGTTTTTGTTTCGCCATTGTCAAATGTTTTTGTAAAGGTATCAAATAGTTCTGGTTCTCGTACCACAAGCTCTCCACCATTTTTTTTCAAAATTTCTTCTATTTTTTCTTTGTTGGTATTTTCTGGCACAAACACAGCGATATCTCTTACAATAAACGGATACACAGAAAATGATTTATATTTTATTGCTTGTGTTGTTGTGTATAAAATCTGATCATACGATTTTGGTTCTGGTAATTTTTCTATAAGTTGATCAAGATTAATTTCTACCACAGCGCCACCGTCAGGAAGTTCTGTAATAACACCTGAAAAAATTACACCAAATTTATCCGTTAAAATCTTTAAGATGTTTTCAATAAATTCTTTTTCTTTTGCTTTAGTCACTTTTACTTTTGGATTTCTGAAGGCCATTCCCAAACTTGTATGTTCTCCTGCCTGTTCAAACACAATACCTATTTCAAAAACACAAACATTAGAAATACCAACAACTGCAAGATTTTTAGCATTAAGTTCCAGTGATGCTGATAATCCTTTTAACAAAGAACTTCTCATAAAATTTTTATCAGATGCGAGAGGGTTTGCGATTTCCACTTCACCTTGGTTGGTAAATGTATAAGTTTCAACTTCTGAAAAACCTTCATCTATAAGCGCAGTTCTGATAACTCCCGTGTAATAAAAAAGTTTGTTAATTTTAGGAGAAAAATCTATATCGTTAGGCAACACATCTGAGATATGCTGATAACCATAAATCCTGCCAACTTCTTCCACTAAATCTTCAGCTATGCGTAAATCAAGTCGTTCATAAGGAATAGTAACAATAAAAGAAACACTGTTTTCTGTTTTATTTTCTGTGGTTGAATATTCAAAATTAAAACGGGTAAAAATATCTTCTACTTCTTTTTGTAATAGTGTTATACCTAGAACGCTGTTAATTTTTTCAAGTGATACTGTTACTGTTTTTTGATCTTCTTTTGTTGTATATATATCTTTTGGCGCGCCGATCATAGTGTCACTATTGCCAGCAATTTCTGTGATTAGGGCCGTAGCAATAGCCATACCTTCTGATGCCAGTTCAGATGTAATTTCATGTTCATATCGTGTTGAAGATTCTGTTCGTATTCCCACTCTCTGCGCAGTTTTACGAATATTGATGGGCAAGAAATTAGCGGCTTCAATAACAATGTTCTTGGTATTTCTGTCCACTTCCGCTTTTGTTCCACCTTTAATACCCGCAATTGCTAATGGATCTTTATCGTCCGCAATAACGAGTGTACCTGTGGTTAATTTAATATCTTCTCCGTCAAGCGTAGTGATTCGTTCCCCTTCACGCGATTGTCTTACTATAATAGCTCCACCCTCCAGTTTGTCCGCGTCAAAAACATGAAGTGGTTGTCCCAAATCAAATAAAATATAGTTTGTAATATCAACAATATTATTTATTGACCGTTGTCCAATTGATTCAATTTTATGACGCAACCATTCTGGCGACTCGCCAACGCTGACACCTCTTACATATCTTCCAATATAACGAGGACAAAGATTTGGAGCATCCACGGCAACTGAAAGTTTATCGTCTAACTGAGGAGAGTTGCTAGGAATAGAAAACTTCTTTTCAGAAATTTGCTTATCTAAAATAACCCTAATTTCTCTGGCAATACCTCGGTGTGACAAACAATCATGCGCGCGATTAGGTAAAATATCTACATCTATAAGATAATCATCGCCTTTCTTCTCAATTTGTTCTATTTCAAAAGCGTGGTGTGTCAATATAGAAACTAAATCTTGTGGATTCGGTAATTTATCTTTGAAATATTCTTTTTGTATCCAATTATATGAAACAAGCATAGTAGTAATTTTTTATTAAACTAGAATTGATTAACCAATCTCAAGTCGCCTGTAAACAATAATCGTATATCATCAATCTCATATTTAAGCATCGCTAATCTTTCAACACCAACGCCAAAAGCAAAACCTTGCCAATCTTTAGGATTTATACCAGCCACCGAAAGCACATTAGGATGAACCATACCAGCTCCAAGTATTTCAATCCAACCGCTTTGTTTACATGCTGAACACCCTTTGCCTTTACACTTAAAACACACCATATCAATTTCAAAGCCCGGTTCAACAAATGGAAAATAACCCGGACGAAACTGCATTCTTACATCATCACCATATAATTTTTTAAGAAAATGATGCAGTGTGCCTTTTAGATGTCCCAAAGAAATATCTTTCCCAACAACTAAACCTTCTATTTGGTAAAATTGCAATTCATGCGTCGCGTCTGTCGCTTCATTGCGAAAAACTTTTCCAGAAACAACAATTTTGAACGGGGGTTTATTTTTTTCCATATATCGCCCTTGCACCGCGGAAGTTTGCGTCCGTAACACAGTTTTTTCTAGTCCTTTAACCCAAAAAGTATCTTGCATATCGCGCGCGGGATGATCTTGCGGCACATTAAGAACATCAAAATTATAATGTTCTGTTTCTACTTCTGGACCAAGCGCTATTTCAAAACCCATTTCTACCAACACCTTGATAACCTCATTCTGAATATGAGTAAGCGGATGAATATGCCCTTTTTGTTTCGTATTATTCATAGAGCTGATTATATACGAAAAACAAAAATAAAAAAATAATTTCCAAAGGTTTTTATGAGATTACCATAACTGATTTTCCCATAAGGGGACGGCGAACATTATTAACATTCAAAAGAAGATATTGGCAAATTGAAGGACAAGTCTATTATTAAAAAAAACATTAAATTTTCATTCTCAGGTACGCAACTTGAAAAAGAGTTTGCCTCTTTTTTAAAAGATGGCGGTGGAAGAGGAACCAACCTCTCTGACTGCTATAGCAAAGTCTCAGCACCTTCCGATTATTCAGAAAGATTCAATTCGTTTACTCGTTGCCAGTCGGTTTCGTTGAGTATTACAATCTTGTTGTCTCCTATGATATAAAGATAATCGTCAAGATAAACGGCTCGTCTTGCACGCAAACCACTCACGGCTTTTACCATTTTCAATTCGTTGTTTTTGTACGAGAACACGAAACCACCTTGATCGCCGGGCATAAAGAATACTTCATGCTTGCTGTCTTGTAAAAACGCGTGGTGAGTATTCTGGATTTCAGACCAATATTCATTAAGCATATATTTTGCCACTTCTGTTGGGTTTTTTGGGTCAGAAACATCAAATAACGACATTTTAACTTTTGAACCCTCTCTTCCTATACCAAGAATTATGTTGTCGCTGATTGGATGCAAATAAGACGAGAAGCCTGGAATTTTTAATTCGCCTGTAACTTGAGGATTGCGTGGGTCGCTTAAATCCAACACGAAGAAAGGGTCTATTTGCTTAAATGTAACTAAATACCCCCTGTCTCCAATAAACCGCACAGAATAAATTTTCTCATCTTTCCCAAGTCCTGTAACTTTTCCGATAGTTTTCATTTTTTCGTCCAACACATATACATCATTTTCTTCTTCCATATCAATACCATATTGCCATCGGAATTGATTTCTTCCTCCTATCGTTATAGCGACTCTCAAATTTTCTTCATATTCATCAAGAGAAAATTGGTTCAGTAAGTGTCCCGGCACAATGCCTATATCTTGTACTTTGAAACTCTCAATATCAATTTTTACAATACTAGTTTTTTCTAGATCTCGTTTATGCGCATCAACATACGAATCCATCCTGTTCTCCATTTCATTTTCCATTTTTAGTTTTTCGTCTCCATCTAAAAATTGTTGCACTTCATTCATAATAATTCCCATCTCGGTCATTTTTGCATTGTCGCTTAAATCATAAGTTTGCAGTTTTTCCAAACGAGTAATTATATGCGCTGGAATTATATCTTTATTTTCAATTAAAAATCCCGCAAAAAAATCAAAAATGCTCTTATTATGCGAATAAGCGACATATAATCCTTTTTGAGACATATAGACTGTCGCGTTGTATGAACCAACAAATGAAATTCCTGTGTTCATTGAACCAGTTTCTGGGTTGATTGTTGCAATAGTATATGTCACATCAGCCGGCGTGATAACAGATGGATGATAAATATCTCCACAACGAATTTCCGTTGTGTTAATATCATTTACAACAAACGGCCGTATAGGACATGGGCGAGAATAATTGACATTGCGTCGCGTAACAAGATAAATTTTTCCATCAGATAAACGCGCTTGTAGATACTGCATATTATCCTCCAAAGAAACCGTCCATTCTTTTTTAGGATTCTTTAAATCAGATACATCAAAACCGTAAATTTTATTTTGCGCAAAAATCGCAAGAATATTGTCTACAAGAAGCAAGTTTCCACCTTCTTCAATTTCTCCAATCTCTTGTAATTCTGCTGGGGGGAAAGCTTTTATAATATTCGTTAAAGCTGTTGGATATGGAACCGCGGGCGGTTTTGAATAAATTCCTTCTTCAAAAGCGTTAGGATAACGTCTAATCTCGCTTGAAAAAAAAAGATTTGTTCCGTCTGTTTTAATAACTCACCTTACGCGCTTTTATGCTAAAATAAAGATATTATCATCATAACATTTTATTTAAAAATATGAACACAACAAATATGAACACAACGCTTTCAACAACACTCTCATCTACCAATCTTTTTTCCATTATAAATC
>JAHIYV010000131.1 GCA_018814635.1 Patescibacteria group bacterium
ACTTATTATTCCCAATAATTAAGCATTTTAACATTTTCCATTTTGATTTTTAATTTTTACATTTTTTATGACCTTGGTTTTACTCACTTTTCGCAACCTTTGTTAAGGGTTTTGAATAGTGGCTAATTAGGTTTGGTATAACAATAGAAAAACCTTCGGTATTTGGAAACAGAGAAAGAAAAGCAAGATGTTTTTCATCTTCCCAAATTTTATATACCAATGATTCGCCTTTTACAATTTTACAAAAAATACAATCCATCAAACAAAAATCTAATTCTTGTTACTTTATAATATATGATCTGGCACAAATTTACCACAAAGCTCGAACCTTTTTCCAAGAAAACTTTTGAAGAAAGTTTTCGGTTTTCGCCCCGCCCCGCTTTCCACCCGCAAACTTTGAAGAAGTTTGCGTCCTAAAACAGAAAAATTTTCTCTACATTTTTTTTAAATTTTGCACGCGCTCGATTTTTTCAAAAAGGAAAAGAAAATTTTCTGTTTTGGAGTTCCGAGAATTCGGAACGGCGGAAAGCGGAGCTACGCCAATACAGAACTCTTTGAGTAATGCAATTCGCAATTTAACACCCGAAAAATGTATCTAATTATTGTTTTTCGCTTTTCTTTTGTTCAATTTCATTTTTTATTTTTTGTACAAATTCATCCACCTCCATCACATCCTGATTTTTTGTTCCGCGGCCTCGCACAGCGACGGAGACGGATTCCATTTCTTTTTCACCGACGACCAGCATATAGGGAATTTTTTGTTTTTCTGCTTCGCGAATTCTTTTTCCTAAACTTTCTGCTGTAGCATCAATTTTAGCGCGTACTCCAATGGACACTAATTTTTCTCGCACTTCCTCAGCATAAGCTCCAAATTTTTCTTCAGAAATAGGAATGACTATTACTTGTACGGGCGAAAGCCAAAGAGGGAAAGCGCCAGCGTAGTGTTCGATAAGAAGAGCTAAAAATCTTTCAAAAGAACCAAAAAGCGCTCTATGCAAAACATATGGTTTTTCATCCTCACCTTTATTGTTCGTGAAATTCATATCAAATCTTTCTGGAAGATTAAAATCAAACTGAAGTGTTGAGCATTGCCATTCTCTCCCGAGCGCGTCTTTTAATTTAAAATCTAATTTTGGTCCGTAAAAAGCGGCTTCACCTTTTTCTTCTGTAAAATTTAGATTTTTTTCAGTGGCTACTTTTCGTAACATATTTTCAGTAAATTCCCAACCTTTGTCATTTCCTGCATACTTGTCTTTGTTATTTGGATCACGAAGAGAAAGGTAGACATTAATCAAACTAGTATCAAATCCAAAAGATTTAAATATGGATAATATAAAATCGATTACTTTTTTTAATTCCTCTTCAACTTGTTCAGCACGACAGAAAATATGGGCATCATCTTGAGTAAAACCACGAACGCGAGTAAGTCCGGAAAGTTCACCCTTTTTTTCATAACGATAGACAGTGCCACACTCAGCCCATCTAAATGGAAAATCGCGATATGATCTTAAATTATTTTTATAAATCTGAACATGAAAAGGACAGTTCATTGGCTTCAATAAATACTCTTCTGATTCTTTAACATTTTCGTTTTTTTGTTTTTCTTCAAGTGTTTGGCCGATTTCTATCGGCGGATACATGCTACTATTGTAAAATCCCCAATGCCCAGAAGTTTCCCATAGAATTCTATTTCCAATATGCGGAGATCTGACAAGATCGTAACCATTTTTCAGATGTTCACTGTACCAAAAATCTTCAACTATTCTCCAAAGTAGTGCTCCTTTTGGATGGAAGAGCGGAAGCCCTAATCCAACTTTTTGATCAATATGAAATAGATCCAGCTCTTTTCCAAGTTTTCGATGATCTCTTTTTTCGGCTTCTTCCAACATTTTGAGATATTCTTTCAAATCATTTTTATTGGCAAAGGCTACACCATAAATTCTTTGCAGCATTTTGTTTTTTTCATCCCCTCGCCAGTAGGCGCCGGAAATTTTTGTGAGTTTAAATGCGTCCACTGGAATTTCTCCAGTTGAATCAATATGTGGGCCAGAGCAGAGATCGACAAAATGTCCGGATTTGTAAATAGAAATTTTTGTTTCACCTTTTTCAGATAGTTCATTAATTAATTCAATTTTATAATTTTGCCCTAGTTTCTCAAAATCTTTCAAAGCTTCGGCTATTGAAATTTCTGCTTTTTCAAAAGGATAGTTAGCTTTGATGATAGCTTTCATTTTTTCTTCTAAAATTTTCAAATCTTCCGGAATGAGAGTTCGCGAAAGATCAAAATCATAATAGAATCCATTTTCAATCGATGGACCAGTGGCAAATTTCGCTTCTGGAAACATTTCAAGAACAGCGCCAGCTAGAATATGAGCTATTGAATGACGAGTTATTTCAATATTATTTTTTATAGTCATATATTTTAAATAGTTATTTATTAACTCACCTTACGCGCTTTTATGCTAAAATAAAGATATTATCATCATAACATTTTATTTAAAAATATGAACACAACAAATATGAACACAACGCTTTCAACAACACTCTCATCTACCAATCTTTTTTCCATTATAAATC
>JAHIYV010000020.1 GCA_018814635.1 Patescibacteria group bacterium
AAAATGATCAATATGATTTTTGTGAGAAGGAGATTGTTTTGGGGCAGTTTAAAAATAATCAGGAATATAAGAAATTTGCGGAAAGTTCATTGGAAGATATTCAGGAGAATAAAGAGGTGACACGGTTGTTGTTGGAATAAGAAAAATAGGGCTCTTGGATGAGGTCGTAGCGTATGCGGGAATTTTTATTTGTTATATAATAATAAACATTATGTTAGATATAAATTTTATTAGAGAAAATATTGAAGCTATTAAAGAAGCTGCTAAAAACAAGAATATCAATCTTGATTTTGAGCATCTCTTACGACTTGATGATAAAAGAAAGGGTTTACAAATTACCCTAGATGACTTTAGGGCAAAGCGTAATACTCACGCGAAAACAACACAAAATGGCAAACCTACTCTAGATCAAATTGAAATTGGAAAAAAACTTAAAGAAGATATTGCTTCTGAGCAAAAAAAAATGGATGTTATAATGTTGGAATATATGGAACTTATGGTAAAAGTTCCAGTTATAACATCGTCTGATACTCCTGTTGGTAAAAGTGAATTGGAGAATGTAGAAGTGGAACGAAAAGGGGAACCACGGGTGTTTGATTTTGAGCCAAAAGACCATATTGCGTTAGGTAAAGATCTTGATATTATTGATTTTGAAAGGGGTGTAAAGGTGGCGGGTTATAGAGGTTATTATATGAAGAATGAGGGCGCGAGTTTACAAATGGCGATTATGATGTATGCGATTGAAAAGCTCGTGCAAAAAGGTTTTGTATTAATGATTCCCCCAACCCTAGTGAAAGAATTTGCTCTTTTTGGCTCGGGATATTTTTCTGGAAAAGTATTTAATGAAAATACTGACGAAATATATAAAATTGCTAACAAAGAAATTGAAGCGGATGGTAATGAGAACAGAGAAAATAAATTTCTTATTGGTACTGCAGAACCGTCATTGCTTGCATATTATGCTGATGAAGTTCTTGATGAAAAAGATTTACCTATAAAACTTTGCGGTTTTTCACAATGTTATCGTTCAGAGATTGGTTCATATGGAAAAGACACAAAAGGATTGTATCGTGTGCATGAATTTATGAAAGTAGAACAAGTTTGTTTGTGTCCCGCTGATAAAGAGATGGCAAATAAATTACACCAAGAGATGTTAGGCATCGCCAAAGAATTTCACGAAGCAATTGGCTTACCTTATCGCGTTTTACAAATCTGCACGGGAGATATGAGCGCTGGGAAATATAAAATGTTTGATATGGAAGCTTGGATTCCAAGTCGTAATAGTTATGGAGAAACCGGATCCGCGTCTAATTTTCTTGATTGGCAATCTAGGCGTTTAAATGTGAGATATAAAAATAAAGAGGGAGTAAAACAAAATGTGTATATGCTCAATAATACCGCCATTGCAAGTCCGCGATTTATTATTTCTATACTTGAAAACTTTCAAAATAAAGATGGTAGCGTGACAATTCCTCAAGTGCTTCAAAAATATATGCCGGGAAATAAAGGTATTATAGAGAAGAAATAACACAATTATGGAACCATTAGCTTCAAAAATACGACCCAACAATCTAAAAGAGTTTGTTGGGCAGAAGCATGTCGTTGGCGAAGGGAAACCTTTAACAGTAGCAATTAAACAGAAACTTCTTTTTTCTTTTTTGTTATGGGGTCCGCCCGGAGTAGGGAAGACAACTTTAGCAAAAATATACGCTCGTAGTTTGAAAACAGAACTTTTTGAACTATCTGCGGTTTCGGCTAAAAAGGATGATATTAGAAAAATTATTTTAGACACTGAAAACAATAAACAAACAAAAATATTGTTTCTTGATGAAATACATAGGTTTAATAAAGCGCAACAAGATTTTTTATTGCCGTATGTTGAATCAGGAACTTTAATTTTAATAGGAGCAACCACCGAGAATCCGAGTTTTGAAGTAATTCCAGCACTTTTGTCACGAGTGCGTGTTTTTGTATTGAATGAATTATCGGCTGATGAAATGGCGATTATTATTAAGCGTGCGGGTTTTGCTCTTGATAAAAAAGCGCGGGATTATATTATTGCTTTGGCAGACGGGGACGCGCGACAAGCAATTGGCGCGTTGGAAAATACTGCGCAGTTGTTCGGAAAAATTACAGTAGAAACGATAAAAGAAGCGATACAATCAAAATTTTTGCGTTGTGACAAAAAAGGAGAGGAACATTACAATATAATTAGTGCGTTTATTAAAAGCATGAGAGCTAGCCAGCCAGACGCAGCAATTTATTATTTAATGAGAATGATTGAAGCGGGAGAAGATCCAAAATTTATTGCGAGACGAATGGTCGTTTTTGCTAGTGAAGACATTGGGCTTGCTCAGCCAACAGCCCTTGTCGTTGCGAATGAAGTTTTTCATGCAGTTCAAACAATAGGATTACCAGAGTGCGCGTTAAACCTTACTCATGGTGTGGCATATTTATCTCGCGCACCAAAAAATAGAAGTTGCTATGACGCAATGCACGCTGCTTGGGCAGATGTAAAACAACATGGCAATCTACCAATTCCTCTAAAAATTCGCAACGCCCCAACCAAACTAATGAAAGACCTTAATTACGGCAAAGACTACGACCCATACACAAAAGAAAGCCTGCTTCCAGAGAACATAAAAAACAAGAAATATCTAAAATAATTTACTTTTTGCCCAATCTATCCAAGGGTTACCCTTGGATGATAACTTTTTGCCCAATCTATCCAAGGGTTACCCTTGGATGATAAAAATCTATCCAATAATCTATCCAAGTGTTACCCTTGGATGATAAAAGTCGTTTTCGTTTGTAACTACTACTGTGATATACTATGAGAGTATAGAATTATTTATCCTTATTAGATTATATGCGTCTTAAAAGTCTTGAAATTGTTGGTTTTAAATCGTTTTCAAAAAAAACCGCGCTGGAGTTTGGGGTGGCGATTTCCGCGGTGGTTGGGCCTAATGGTTCTGGAAAATCAAACATTGCGGAAGCGGTACGGTTTGTGCTGGGAGAACAGTCTTTCAAATCAATGCGTGGTAAAAGAGGGGAGGATTTTATTTTTTCTGGCTCACAGAATACAGGACGGCGGAATCAAGCTAAGATTACAATTACATTTGATAATACAGATCGCGCGTTTAATCTTGATTTTGATGAAGTAATTTTGTCCCGAGAAGTTTTTCGAGATTCTTCAAATCAATATTGTATTAATAATTCTCAAGTACGACTTAAAGATATTATAGAACTTCTTTCGTCGGTGCATATTGGCGCGTCTAGTCATCACATTATTTCTCAAGGCGAAGCAGATCGCATTTTAAGTGTGTCGCCCAAAGAAAGAAAAGAAATGATAGAAGATGCACTGGGGTTGAAAATTTACCATTGGAAAATCAACGAAAGCGAGAAGAAACTCATAAAAACCTCCGAGAACTTAAAAGAAGTGGAATTATTGCGTCGCGAGATTGCTCCACATTTAAAGTATTTAAAAAAACAGATTGAAAAAATAGAACGCACGCGGAGCCTTCGTGACGAATTGGCAAAACTTTACAAAGAATATCTGCAAAGAGAAAATATTTATTTACAGTTAAACAAAACCCGTGTATCCCGAGACACTCAATTGTTACAAAAAGAAGCTGAGCAACTAAAAGAAGAGCTCTCTACACTCAATACTGTCGCGCCGAGAGCGGTAAGTGAAAATGCATTATTGGATGAGGCCTCTGTATTTCAAAAACAGCTATATACTACAAGAGAAAAGAAAAACGAATTGTTAAGAGAAATTGGCAAGATAGAGGGAATGATGGAATATGAAAAACGAGAAAGAGAAAAAAATCAAGAAAATAAAAATTCCAATACTGATACTGATTTGCGCGTAGAGATATATGAAGTTGAAAAATTTATTAAAAATCTTGAAAAAATTATTCAAGTTCCAGATAGCGCGCCGTATGAAGATTTGAAACTTGTGCTTGAGAAAATACGAAATTCCATTACTATTTTTTATCAAACACATAAAGGAGAAAAAGACCAAGAGCCAGATAAAGACCAAACGGCTCCATCAATAGACTTACAAAAAGAATATCATATACTCCAACAAGCATTTGCTGATATAATTGAACAAGAAAAACAACTTATAGAAAAAAACCAAACAACGCAATTGGTGATTGAAAAAAACAAAAATGAAGCTAGGGACACAGAGCGGATTTTGTATGAGAAAAAGGCGCAACTTTCCATAGTAGAAACAAAAATTGAAACTTTACAAAATGAAGAAGTACGATACCACGAAGAAGCCGAAGAATTTGAAACAGAAATTCGTGAGGGGTTGGTGATTGTTGGTAGTCAAATCAAAGAATTTCATCAATATGTTATAGATGAGCAAGCAGTTTTAATGGAAGACCGAAAAGAACAAGAAAATAGACGACGTCAGATTAGTGTTTTGAAAATTCGCATTGAGAATTTAAGCGGTGGTGTCGGCGAGGAAACATTGAAAGAATACGATGATACAAAAGAACGGGATGAGTTTTTGGCAAAGGAAATTACAGACCTTGAAATGAGCGCACAGTCTTTGCAAAAAATTATTACAGATTTACAAAAACAACTTAATGAAGATTTTACTTCTGGCATAACTAATATTAATAAACAATTTCAGAATTTTTTCTCGCTTATGTTTGGCGGTGGGCAAGCATCTCTTTTTGTTACCACAGATACAAAAAATAAAAAAAGCAAAAATGGTCAAGAAAATGAGTTTTTAAAAGAATTGGATACAGAAGATGAGGATAAAAAGACGGGGATTGATGTATCTGTTTCTTTGCCACTTAAAAAAATTAAAGGACTAGTTGCGCTTTCTGGCGGGGAGCGAGCACTTACATCCATAGCGTTATTGTTTGCTTTATCACAAGTAAACCCACCACCGTTTATGATTTT
The DNA here is from genome assembly GCA_018814635.1 of Patescibacteria group bacterium. Lineage (GTDB taxonomy): Bacteria > Patescibacteriota > Minisyncoccia > Phycocordibacterales > JAGLOS01 > JAGLOS01. The sequence goes on from JAHIYV010000020.1 coordinate 4,918, forward strand.
AGATGAAACTGACGCAGCATTAGACGAAGCAAATTCACGAAAATATGGTGATATGCTAGAAAATCTCTCCAAGTTTTCACAACTCATTGTTATTACACACAATCGCGAAACCATGAGTCGCGCAGGAATACTTTACGGTGTTACAATGGACGCAAGCGCAAGCTCAACCCTCCTCTCTGTAAAATTTGAAGAAGCCGAAAAAATAGTGAAATAAAAAAATTCAAAATTTATAAAAATTATTTTAGGATATGATTTACTTAATAGGTGGTAGTATGGTTTTTGCAAAAGAGATGAGTAATACTAAAATGCAACTTGAAAAAATGGGATACGAAGTATATATAAATGAACAAGGTTCAACCTCGCTCATTTATGGCAGATAACATTGACTTTATTCTATAATTTGTTTACTATGCATGGCACGCAATGAATAATAAAAAAGAACAAGAAGGTCTCGTTACAGGAACTGTTGTTGAGGCGTTACCAAATGCAATGTTTCGGGTTAAGTTTGAAAATAATGACAAACTTCACCTTACATATCTTGCGGGGAAAATGCGTAAATATAGAATAAAAGTTCTTATTGGTGATAAGGTACTTGTACGCCTTGATCCATATGGTGGTAAGGGACGGATTGAACGACGAGTGTAGAACTTATGAGAAAATATGAGTAGCTTGATTTATGAAAGTAAAAGCATCTGTAAAAAAAATATGCCCAAAGTGTAAAACAGTGCGGCGTAAAGGACGTGTTTTTATAATTTGTCCCAGTAATCCGCGACATAAACAAAGACAGGGATAAATAATTTATAATATGAGAATTTTAGGAATTACTATACCAGAAAATAAAAGACTAGAAATTGGCTTAACCGCTGTTTATGGTATTGGTCGTCCAAAGGCGCATAAAATTTTAAGCGCAATAAAAATTGATTATGGTTCTAAGCCAAAAGATTTATCATCGGCGGATGAAAATAAAATACGGTTGTATATTGAAAATTCTGATTTTAAGGTTGAGGGCGACCTGAAGCGTGAGAAAGCAATGAATATTAAAAATCTGAAAGACATACGAGCGTATCGTGGTATTAGGCATGAACGAAATTTACCAACACGGGGTCAGAGTACCAAAACTAACTCGCGGACTGTTCGTGGAAACACACGAAAAACTATGGGTTCCGGTAGACGAAAGGCTGAGAAGACATAATATTAAATTAAAAATGTAAAAATCAAAAATTAAAATGACCCAGCCCCTTCTCAGCTAATATTTTTTGAGAAGATGTTAACTGAGTATTACTTGGGTGTCCGACACCCAAGTGCTCAAGTAACACGAAGGAGCTGGGTAAAATGTTAAAAAT
>JAHIYV010000021.1 GCA_018814635.1 Patescibacteria group bacterium
AATAACAAAAATTCTGATTTTCCAATAAATATCTTAGAAGATATTGTGTTCAGCGGTTTTATAATATTACATGACCCCCTTCGCTCTGATGTTAAAGAATCAATAAAAATAGCGCGTGGCGCTGGCGCGGAAGTAATTATGCTAACAGGCGATAACCCCATAACAGCTCTTAAAATTGCCGAGGAAGCGGGGATTGCTCTATCTAGCGCTACTGTTCTCACTGGAGCGGAAATTGAACAACTTGATGATAAAAAACTTTTGGAAATACTTCATCATCAAAAGGTTTTCGCGCGAGTGTTACCGAGTCAAAAACTCCGTATCGTTCATTTGTTGAAATCACAAGGAGAGATTGTCGCGATGACCGGAGATGGTATAAACGATGCTCCCGCGCTTCAATGCGCCGATTTAGGCATCGCGCTTGGAAGTGGCACAGATGTCGCAAAAGAAGCGTCAGATATTGTTCTTCTTAATAATAGTTTCAGTATTATAGTCAAAGCAATTGAAGAAGGTCGTCGTATTCGTGACAATTTAAAAAAGATTATCGTTTATCTTATTTCAACAAGTTTTAGCGAATTATTTATCATTAGCGTTGCGATTATTGCAATGGGAAAGGAGTTGCCAATTTTAGCGACTCAAATTCTTTGGATAAATATTATAGAAGAAGGGTTTATGAATTTTGCTTTTGCTTTTGAACCAGGAGAAGCGGATATTATGAAAAGAAATCCAAAAGAAAGTTCTATGAAAGAAATTGTAACACCTAACCTTAAAAAACTAATAGCCATTATAGTATTAACCACAGGAGTATTTTTAATCACACTTTATTTTGTGTTGTTGCGTTTAGAAATTGATATAGAAAAAATTAGGACTATAATGTTCATAGCGCTTTCAGTGAGTTCTATTTTCTTTGCGTTTTCTATAAAAAATTTACATAAACCAATATGGAAAATTAATCCTTTTTCAAATAAATACCTTGTGTTCACTCTTTTAGCAAATTTTGGAGTATTGATCATAGCGTTAGTGTTACCACCTCTTCAAACACTTTTATCACTAACACCCTTGTCAGGGAATGAATTTTTCTTAATAATTGGAATTGGATTAATAAACTTGTGTATTATTGAAATAGGTAAATATATAGTTTTTAGAAATAAATAAATAAAAAATAATTATGCTTACACTTAATATGGTTTTAGGATTAGTTATAAGCGCTGTTGTTGGTGGAGCGCTTGTTTGGTTTTTTTTGTTGAGGACACAAAAAGATAAAGATGGAAAAGATCAAAGTTTTCTTATGATGCAACAACAACTAAATCACTTAACTGAAACGCTGGATAACAAACTAGGAGCCTTTGAAAAACAGTTTGGACAATCCCACAAAGATATACAAGGAGCGGTCCGAGAGCAGTTTAATGAATCTCAAAAATTAGTTCAAAATATTGACAAGCGGGTTAACGAACAATTACTTTTTGTTAGTAAAGAAGTTGCTGAAGTTTCAGGATCTGCCAAACAAATTTACGCGATTGGTGACCAGCTTCAAAACTTAGAAAAAGTTCTCAAACATCAAAAACAACGAGGTAGTCTTGGTGAAGCAAGTTTGGAGCTTTCGCTTGGTAATATTTTACCCCCAGACGCTTATACGATGCAGTACCTTTTTTCTGACGGTAGTCAAGTGGATGCTGTAATCAAAACAAAAGAAGGATTGATACCGATTGACGCTAAATTTTCGTTGGATAATTATAATAGAATTGTAAATGAAACGGACGCTGATAAAAAAATTTTACTTGAAAAAGATTTTAAGAATGATTTAAAAAAACGTATTGATGAAACCGCAAAATATATAAGGCCTAAAGATGGCACGCTTCCGTTTGCGTTTATGTTTATTCCCGCTGAAGGTATTTATTACGATTTGCTTGTAAATGAGGTGGGTTCAGTAAAAGTAAACACACGAAGTCTTATTGATTACGCTTATAGTGACAAAAATGTCATTATTGTTTCGCCAACCACTTTTTCTGCTTATTTACAGTCAGTTTTATACGGTTTCAAAGCGTTAAAAATTGAAGAATCCACAAAAGATATTCGCAAAAATGTAGGGCTTTTGGGGCGACATATCGCGGCGTATGATGAGTTTTTCAAAAAACTAGGCAAGTCGCTTGGTACAACTGTAAACCATTACGACCACGCGCAAAAAGAGCTTGGAAAAATAGATAAAGATATTTTAAGAATTGCCGGCGAATCTCCTCAAATAGAACAACTCTCAATAGATTCCCCGCGGGTGGAGTAAAAAAATTAAAATGTAAAAATCTGGGAATTTTTAGCCGGAATGAAGTTTTTAAACAGGCTCTAACAGAAAATTTAGCCACTTGGAGGTTTCACCACCAAGTGGCTAAAAGATAACTCGCAATCAATAAACCCTGTGTTTATTTTCTTGTGATATGCGTGATATAATACGCGTGCGTACCGCGCGCGATATTGTGATTTGGTTAATTTTCAGGTATACTGTGTTTTATGAAATTGTTTAATAAAAACAAAGAAGAGAAAAAGGAAGAAATTTCTAAAAAAACTGTAAGCGGTGGAAGTGGTGGTGGAATACTGGGTGGCAATAAGTCATTTTTTGGTAGCATAGTTAGTGTTATTTTAATGCTTCTTATTATAGCAACAGCTTATTCTTTTTTTGTTGATAAAAAAATAATTGAAGAAATTCCAGTTTCTATGCTCGCGCAAGATGTCATTAATGGTAAGGTGAAGCAGATTAAAGTGGAGGGAGAAAAACTCAACATTGACTATAATGTCGCTGAATCTGAAGAGCTCATTAAAAAGAAATCAAAAAAAGAAAACGAAGCGTCTCTTTCTGAAACATTAGTAAATTATGGTGTTACCCCCGAACAGTTAAGCGTTGTTAATATTGAAATTACAGGTCCGACAGGTGTGGGATATTGGTTAATTAATCTTGCTCCGTTTTTAATTCCTGTTTTATTTCTTATATTTTTCTTTTGGTTTATTTCACGACAGGTAAAAGGGTCGGGTGGTATGCAAGCGTTTTCATTTGGACAATCTAAAGCGCGCATAATTGACCCAGATGATAAAAATCAACGAGTGGTTTTCAAAGATGTTGCTGGAAACAAAGAAGCCAAAGAGGAACTTTATGAAATTGTTGATTTTCTCAAAAATCCAAAAAAATTTTTAGATATTGGAGCGCGTATTCCAAAAGGATTAATGTTAGTTGGAGCGCCGGGAACAGGGAAAACTTTAATGGCGCGAGCTGTGGCGGGAGAAGCTAGTGTTCCATTTTTTATTATTTCTGGCTCAGAGTTTGTGGAAATGTTTGTGGGTGTTGGTGCTTCACGAGTACGAGATCTTTTTAAGATAGCAAAAAAAGCGGCGCCAGCCATTATTTTTATTGATGAAATTGATGCAGTGGGACGTGTGCGTGGCACTGGTGTTGGTGGAGGCAATGACGAAAGAGAGCAGACTCTCAATCAAATACTTGTTGAAATGGATGGCTTTGAGCCAAATGAAAAAGTAATAATAATTGCGGCAACAAACCGTCCTGATGTTCTTGACCCAGCTCTTTTACGACCTGGTCGGTTTGATAGGCGGGTGATGCTTAACTTACCTGATATTCATGATAGGGAGGCCATACTTGATATTAATATACAAAAAAAGCCGCTTGCTGAAGATGTTGTTCTGCGTGTTATTGCTGAGAGAACCCCTGGTTTTTCTGGAGCTGATCTTGCGTCACTTATGAATGAAGCGGCTATTTTGGCGGCTCGTGAAAATAGGAAAAAAATTAGCCAATTTGACCTTGTTCGTTCTATTGAAAAAGTAATGCTTGGTCCTGTGCGTAAAAGTCATCTACTTACAAAAAAAGAAAAAGAAATTACAGCATACCATGAGGCTGGACATGCTCTTATTGCATCAGTGCTTCCGTATGCTGACCCTGTGCATAAAGTTACAATTATTTCAAGAGGAACAGCTGGTGGATATACTCTTAGTTTACCAATTTACGAAAAACATCTTCAAACAAAAAAAGATTTTCTTGATGACCTCGCTGTATTTCTTGGTGGTTTTGTGGTAGAAAAAATGATTTTTGATGATATTACAACAGGTCCGTCAAATGATCTTCAAGTTGCGACTGCCATTGCGCGCAGTATGGTGACATCGTATGGTATGTCGGACATAATTGGCCCTGTAGCTCTTGAGAGCCCCACAGGTCGTGTTCAATTTGGGCGAGGCGTGAACGAGAATGAATATTCCGAAACAATGTCAGCTCACATTGATAAAGAAGTTTCGCGATTGATGAATGAGGCCTTGGAGCGAGCGAAGCAAGTTATCACTGAACACAAAGAAGTCCTTCATAAGATTGCTAAAGAGCTTATACAAAATGAAACGCTGGAAAGAAAAGAGTTTGAAAAAATACTTATTACTTGCGGTATTACACCCAAAAAACCTGAGGAAGACGATATAATCAAACAAGTTGCCAAAGAGGTCGTCGTTGAAAATGAAACAAAAAAAATTTATAAAAAATAAAGAAGATTTTACTTGTGAAAATTGCGGCGACCAAGTTGTGGGTAATGGTTATACTAATCATTGTCCCAAATGTTTGTGGAGCAAACATTTGGATATTTACCCAGGTGATCGCGCTTCAGATTGCAGGGGAATGATGGACCCTGTTAATGTTGAGATTAAGGGGGTTGAACACTTAATTATGCATCGTTGTGAAAAATGTGGATACGAGAAAATAAATCAGGCAGCGCCACAAGATAATTTTGACGAAATAATATGGAATGCTTCTAATTAAAATAAAGGGATGAGAAAAGTATTTAGTTAAAAAATATTCAAAATCGCATTGCGATTTTGAATATTTTTTAGTACTATAATTGCTATTGTTAAGAAGATCATCCGCCCTTAGCTCAGTTGGTTAGAGCACGGAGCTTATATCTCCGGGGTCCCAGGTTCAAGTCCTGGAGGGCGGACATTGAAAATGTAAAATGTAAAAATCAAAAATTAAAATGACCCAGCCCCTTCTCAGCTAATATTTTTTGAGAAGATGTTAACTGAGTATTACTTGGGTGTCCGACACCCAAGTGCTCAAGTAACACGAAGGAGCTGGGTAAAATGTTAAAAAT
>JAHIYV010000132.1 GCA_018814635.1 Patescibacteria group bacterium
TATTATTTAATTTTAAAAATATGGATACAATAGCAAATACAGTAGCAAGTACAGTAGTAGAAGGCCCAGCTTTACCAATAGGCGTAATTTTGATTTTTATAAGTGCCGTCTTTACCGCTTTAATGGGTTTTATTGGTTCAGCAATTGGTATGTACCAAACTGGTCAAGCCGCTTCGGGAGTTACAGCAGAACGCCCTGAATTATTTGGAAAGGTGCTTCTTATGCAATCACTTCCGGGCTCACAGGGAATTTATGGTTTGGTTGGAGCGTTTTTGATCTTACAGTTTTCTGGTATTTTGGGAGCAGAAAGTTTAATGACTATTTCAACAGGAACAGGAATTCAATATTTATTAGCGTCACTTCCTCTTGGAATTACGGCAATTCTTTCAGCTATTCTTCAGAGTCGTTTAGCTACTTCAGGTGTTGTGAATATTGCGAAAGACGATACCCTAACAGCAAAAGCGATGGTATTGTCAGCGATGATTGAAACCTGGGCTATCTTTGGATTACTCATTACATTTATTTTATTGATTTCCATTAAATAAAAAGTATGTCAATTAGCGATATTATAGCAAAAATACTTTTAGATGCGTCAAAAAAAAGAGATAGCGTTCTTAAAAATACAGAAATTCAATTACAAAAAATGCAAATTGAATCAGAGTCGCATTTAAAAGAATACGAAAAACAATATCAAAACGAAACCCAAAAAATTCTTGAGGAACATAAACGAAAAGTTACCCTTAGTGCTGAAAAAGAAGCAAAAAAGATTATAGAAAAAGCAAAATATGATACTTCAGATAAAGTATTTGAAGATGCGTTGAAGCAATTAAGTTCTATGGATGGTTCACACTTCCAATGTATATTTACTGATTTTCTTCAAACATTACCCCAAGAAACAAATGGTCAAATTTTTTGTCCTGCCAAAAGGGTGTCTGTTATAAAAGAAACTTTAACACAGTTGGGTTTGTCTTATGGAATCGCAGTAGATAATACAATACAAGATGGATGGATTTTTAAAGCAAAACAATTTGATTACAACTTTTCGTTTAGTCAAATTATCAACCAAGCAAAACAAGATTTAGAAATTGATGTTGTAAAAAAATTATTTATTTAAGCCACTGTTATAAAATGAGCTCAAAATATACTTATGCAGCCACACGAGTAAAGGTTCTTGAACAAAAACTCCTTTCTGAAACACAGATGGAGATGCTTTTAAGCGCTAAAAGTATTCCTGAAACGATAAAGGTTTTACAAAGCACATATCTTGCTCCGTTTCTTGCGAGTCAAAACCAGATTGATGTAACAACAGCCCTTGATAATAATATTCTTAATGCGAAACAATTACTTGTTTCAATTGTGCCAGATCCTGAAATTCTTGACATTTTGTGGGTTAAATACGATTATCATAACTTAAAAGTTATTATTAAAGGAGAGCGTGGGCATATTGAAGATAATCAGATTTTAGAACTATGTTTTCACGGAGGAATATATCAACCAGAAGAATTATTGGAACACTATCACAAAAATACATTAGCCCAACTCAGCCTTTTTTTTGATGAAGCAAAAAGCGAAGCAAAGAAGACCTCTTGTATCTTTGAAATAGATATAGCAATGAATATTTTTTATTTTAAGCATATTAAAAGTTTGGCGAAAAAATGTAAAAATACTTTTGCACAAGATTTTGTCCGTCTTCAAATTGATCTTTTTAATATAAAAATGGCTTTGCGTTCTCATTCTTTAGGTTTGTTTGATTACACAAAAGTTTTTGTTGAGGGTGGAATTTTTTCAGATAATGACTTGAAAGATAAAGAATCTATATTTTTAAGCCTTCAAAAATTGGGTGGAAAAAAAATATGGAAAGAAGCAGTACAGGTATTTGAAGAAAACGGAAGCTTTGCTTCTTTTGAGAAAATAGCTGACAATTATCTAGCTTCGTTTCTAAAAAGTAAGAGCAATAATGTTTTTTCTGTTGCTCCAATTTTTTCATATTTTAATGCTCAAAAGAAAAATGCTCAAACAATAGGAACAATTCTTTCAGCCAAATATTCAGGGATGAAAGAAAAAGAACTCCGTACTATTCTTCGTAGGGTTTATACATAAAATTTAGATTATAAATTATGAGTGAAAATAAAGATATATATAACATAGCGATTATTGGACCAAAAGAAATTACTTTTGGATTTAAAACTTTAGGAGTAATCCCATTGGAAGCAAAAAATAGCGATGAAGTTTTGGCTGTTCTAAAAAAGATTAAAAAAGATATTGACGAGAATCGCGTAGATGTTCAAAAGTTTGCTATGGTTATGGTAATTGAAAACTTATTAGAGACTGTACCGAATGATGAAATTGCAAAAATCACAAGTGGAGCATTACCCGCTGTGCTCGTGCTTCCTGGACTAGAAGGATCTTGCGGAGCTGGTGTGTCTAAGTTAAAACAATTAGCAGAGAAAGCCATTGGTTCAAATATTTTAGCACCTGATACCAAATAACATTTTCAATTTTATATTTTATAAGCAGTAATTAAATTTAATCATTATGGAAAACGCAACAGAGCAGGAGGGGATAGTGGAAAAAGAAAATCAGGAAAATATGACAGGAAAAATTGTTCGTGTCAGTGGACCTCTTGTTCAAGCGGACGGTATGCGGAACGCGCAGATGTACGAAATGGTTAAAGTGTCTGATAAAAAACTTCTAGGTGAAATAATTGAATTAAATGGTGACATTGCTTCAATTCAGGTCTATGAAGATACAACAGGTATTGGTCCTGGTGAAGATGTATATCGTACAAAACAAACAATGTTTGTTATGCTTGCGCCTGGACTTTTAGAATCAACTTATGATGGCATTCAACGACCACTCAAATTACTTGAAGAAAAATCAGGAAATCATTTTATTACCAGAGGTATTGAAGTAGCAGGAGTTGATTTAGAAAAAAAATGGGATTTTCAACCGATAGTCAAAATAGGAGATACAGTTGAAGAAGGTGATATTTTGGGAGAAGTTCAAGAAACAACTCTTGTGATGCATAAAATAATGACACCCCAAGCAATTTGCGGAATAGTTAAAGAAATAAAATCTGGTAAGTTTAATGTTGAAGAAACTATTGCTGTAATTGAAACCAAAGATGGCGCTAAAAAAGAAATTCAAATGCTTCAACGGTGGCCAATTAGAAAACCGCGATTATCAAAAGGAAAAATTTTTCCAGATACGCCAATGGTAACGGGTACTCGTTCCATTGATTCCTTTTTTCCAATAGCTAAAGGTGGCGCTGGTTGTATTCCTGGACCTTTTGGCGCGGGTAAAACTGTTACTCAACAGAGCATAGCAAAATACTGTGATGCGCAAGTGATTGTTTATGTTGGATGTGGAGAACGAGGGAATGAAATGACAGAAGTGTTAAATGAATTTCCTCATCTTTTAGATCCAAACACAGGAGAGCCATTGATGAAAAGAACTATTTTGATTGCCAACACTTCAAATATGCCAGTTGCCGCGCGTGAAGCTAGTGTTTATACAGGTATTACAATAGCGGAATATTATCGGGATATGGGGTATTCTGTCGCTCTTATGGCAGATTCAACTAGCCGTTGGGCGGAAGCTATGCGTGAAATATCGGGGCGTATGGAAGAAATGCCTGGAGAAGAAGGTTATCCCGCCTATCTTTCATCAAAAACAGCCGAGTTTTATGAACGAGCGGGGCGTGTAAATTGTTTGGGTTCTGATAGAAGAACGGGGGCGCTTACTGTTATTGGCGCAGTATCGCCTCCGGGTGGTGATTTATCTGAACCCGTATCACAAGCAACACTCCGTGTTACCAAATGTTTTTGGGGACTTGATGGCGCGTTGGCTTATAAAAAACATTTTCCTTCCATAAACTGGCTTACTTCATATTCGCTTTATGTTGATAATTTTAAGATTTATTGGAAAGAACAAATTGCTGATGATTTTGCTGAAATTAGAATTGAAGCAATGACGCTTTTACAACAAGAAGCAAAGTTAACGGAGATTGTTCGTCTTGTTGGTATGGAAGCATTATCCAATGAAGAAAAATTAGTACTAGAGATAGCAAAGTCTATTAGAGAAGATTTCTTGTTTCAAAATGCATTTGATAAAGAAGACGCTTACACACCCCTTGATATTCAATATAGAATATTGAAAGCCATTGTAACGGTTTACAGAGAAAGTATTTCGTTGATGAAAAAAGAAGATTTTGACTTCAACACATTTAGAAAATCAGAAACTATTCAAAAATTAAAAACATTAAAGAACTTAAAAACACAGGAAGAATTTGACGCTTTCCGAAAGAAAACAAGAGAAGACATAAGCGCTTTCAATTTAGAAACATCTACAAATTAATAATTTGGTTAACTTAATAATTTTTAATTAAAATAATATGCAGAAAGAATATAAAACAGTGCAATCTATTTCAGGACCACTTCTTATTGTTGGCGGAATAGAAGGGGTTAAATATGATGAGCTTGTAGAAGTTCAAATTCCTGGCGAGAAAAATTATCGGTTGGGAAAAGTGCTTGATATTTCAAAAGACAAAGCAGTGGTACAAATGTTCGCTTCCACAACTGGCGCGCAAACTGCTGGAACAAAAGTACGTTTTCGTGGAGAAACACTTAAATTAAATGTTTCAAAAGATATGTTGGGCAGAGTTTTTTCCGGAGGAGGAGAAATTCTTGATGGTGGTCCAAAAATTATTCCAGAAAAAAAATTAGACATCGCGGGTGCGCCAATCAATCCATATTGTCGTGAATTTCCAGATGATTTTATTCAAACGGGAATTTCTTCCATTGATGTTTTGAATACTCTTGTGCGAGGCCAAAAACTTCCTATTTTTTCAGGATCTGGTTTACCGCACTCACGACTAGCTGCTCAAATAGCGCGTCAAGCTAAGGTAACTTCGGGAGAAGATTTTGCGATTGTTTTTGGAACAATGGGAGTTACTTTTGAAGAAGCGGAATATTTTCGCAAAGAATTTGAAAAGACTGGAGCGATATCTCGTACTGTTATGTTTCTTAATACGGCAGCCGATCCTGTGGTGGAACGAATCGCGACACCACGATTAGCTTTGACGGTGGCGGAACATTTAGCTTTTGAACACGATATGCACGTTCTTGTTATACTAACTGATATTACCAATTACGCGGAAGCTTTGCGAGAAGTTTCCTCAGCGCGGAAAGAAGTGCCAGGCAGGCGTGGTTATCCAGGATATCTTTATACTGATTTTTCTACTCTTTATGAAAGGGCTGGGCGTGTTAAATCTAAAAAGGGGACTATTACACAAATTCCTATCCTAACAATGCCAGACGATGACAAAACTCATCCAATTCCAGATTTAACAGGATATATTACCGAGGGACAATTTATAATATCGCGGGAACTTAATACTAATGGGGTATTTCCTCCCGTAGATGTGCAGGGTTCGCTTTCTAGATTATGGTCAGCTGGCGTAGGTGAAGGAAAAACACGAGAAGATCATGCGAGCGTTAAAGATCAATTATTCGCGTCATACGCGCGAGGGAAAGAAGCGCGTGAACTTGCAGTTGTGCTGGGAGAATCATCACTTGATGACACCGATCGCGCGCACCTAAAATTTGCTGATAATTTTGAAAAGGAATTTATAAACCAAGGAGAGCAAACAGAAAGGACAATTGTGGAATCTCTTGATCTTGGTTGGACACTATTAAAAACATTACCTCAAGAATCTCTGAAAAGAATAAAACCTGAAATGATCGCGAAGTATATGCAAGGAGCTGAGAAGAAATAATATGACAATATTAAAAGTAACACCTACACGAATAACTCTTCTGAATCTCAAGAAAGAGCTCAAAGTGGCGCAAAAAGGGTATAAACTTCTCAAAGACAAAAGAGATGGGTTAATGAAGAAGTTTATGGAAATCATTAGAACAACTCGCCAGTTGCGTGAAGCTGTTGAAGAACAACTAGGTAACGCATTTTCTTTTTATGTAAAAGCAACCGCGCCCATTCATCCAAAAACTATTGAGGCGGCTTTTCTTGTTCCTGATATTACAACAACATTGACCGTTGATGTAAAAAATATAATGTCCGTGCCAATACCTCAATTTCATATCAAAAAAGAGGGGTATGCTTTTTCTTATGGAATTTTAGAAACCAACGGTGATCTTGATAATGCTATAATAAAATTTGATAAAGTGTTTTGCGATATGGTAAAGCTCGCTGAACTTGAAAAAACAGCAGAAAACTTAGCAAAAGAAATAGAACGCACAAGACGACGAGTAAGCGCATTAGAAAATACAAGAATACCTAACCTAGAAGACACCATTCATTTCATCACTCAACAACTAGAAGAACGAGCTCGCGATGCTATCGTCTCAACCATGCGAGTAAAAGCAATGATCATAGCGAAAGAAAACCTTTTCTAGTTGGTGGTTAAAGTGAAGGAAGCCGAGTTTCTTTCACTTATTGTCATCCCGTTGCGGAAGCGGAAGTCGTGAACGAGTGAGCGAGGTTCAACCTCGCTCAAGTAAAATTCTTTTTTGATAGCTACTTTTTTAGCCCGTTAAGCGCAGTTATCTCAATATTTTTATTGATATTTTTACTATTAAAATCAGCTATTCTATTCTGAACATTTAAAGGAAAAATCGTTTTAATCTCTTTTGAATACAGCGAACCGTTTCTCGGTACTTCATAAGAAAATTTACTTATATCATAAAATGACAATTGGTTTGGATAGTCTATTTTAGTTGGTACCGATAATCCGCTCAATTCCTTCAGTTTTCCATTTTGCATAATAAACTCTCCACAGCGAACCCAAACATACAGCGGGAACAGGCCATTTTCTGTTGGATTTAAATTTTCGACAACGCAAAAATTGTGGCTGTCAGTTGTTGTTTTCCAACTAAAATATTTTTGCGTTAAAAGATAATCCGTAATAGCTTTTTCCACTTGATCATTGCCAAAGCTAGATGTGGTTGATTTTTTACAACAAATACAAGGGCATTTCAAGCCAATAACATCGCTTAAATAATCTTCTGAATTTTTACAAAACTGCTCGTTTTTATTGTCCCGGCGAAATTCTAAATCACCTGCTCTTTCATCATCTAAAATATTTACTATTTCCCCGCCTTTTTTCGTGCATTCTTCCGCAGTAATTCCAACTTGGCTAACAATTTCAGGCTGAACCTTTTTGTTATAAAGAAAAAATCCCACACCGGCAAAAACTGCCAATATTATTATTGATAAAACAATCAAAACATATTTATTCATTTTAATAGTTTGTTTCATGGGTCTTCTTATTTTATTAAATCCTCAATTGAAACTCCAAGGGCCTTGGCGATTTTCGCCATGGTTTGGACACTTGGCTTATTAACTACACCGCTTTCAACTTTAGTAAGCGTTGTATATTTAACATCAGCCTTCTTTGCTAAATCATCTTGGGTCAAACCAAGTTTAGCTCTCGCTTTCTTAATATTTTTACCTATTGTTTTTCCACTTGTCATAGTTTCAATCTTTTGATAGTATCGTAGTATAGTGGTACTATTCTAAATTATCTATTTTTGGTATAATATAAAGCATAATTATTAATATAATTCTATGCTTATCAAAATACGATTAACAAAAAAACAAAAACAACAATTATTACAGATTAAACATCAAAGCAAAATAGCTATTATTCGAGACAGGGCGCAAGTCATATTAGCTTTAAACAATGGTTTAAATATTATTAATACGGCTAAGGCTTTGTCGCGAAGCGATAAGTTTGTTAAAAATGCGATTAAATTATTTAATCAAGGTAAGATAGATGAAATTAAATACAGTAGCAATAATCACAATTTAACACCTAATCAAAGAGATAAAATTATTAAAATCATTAATGATAAGGCGCCAAATGAATTATCAGATTTTAATTTTAAAACACAATTCTGGTCAACTGATATTCTAAAGAAAGTTATCAAAAAGAAATATCAGATTGAATACAAAACAGAAAAAAGTTATTACGATCTTTTTAAAGCAGCGGGATTTAGCTTTCATAAGCCTAAAACCAAAGATTTTCGTCAAGATCCCGAGAAGATAAAGTCGTTCAAAGGAGCTTTAAAAAAAAGCTCAAGCAGAACAAAGATTCGATTATCTTGGTAGAAGACGAAATGAATCTTAACCAAGAAACTAAAACGAAAAATGTTTGGTATAGAAAAGGTCAAGAACCGATTATCGAAGCTAAAAGAAAAGGTGAATCACAAAACTTTTATGGCGCTTTGAATA
>JAHIYV010000133.1 GCA_018814635.1 Patescibacteria group bacterium
ATGAAAAGCTAAAAACAAGGCACAGTCCCGACTTCTGCCATTAGTATGACACTTTCTCTAATTCTTTGAAACAATCCAAGGGTAGTCCTTGGATAAAAAACTATAACTTTCAAAATTTTTGCAACTTTTTTGACAGACTCTACGGAAGAAATTGTTTAAACCATGAAAAAAATCCTTGTGTATATTTTTTAAAACCCAGCCATGCTGGAGATTCCTTGGTTTGATTGAAACCAAAAATACACAAACCATACGCGACAAACCACAAAGAATCTTGAAAACCGTTTTCGTGATCATTAATAGTCATATGAGCAATCTTGGACGGCAATACAAGCGCGCTTTTAGCAAAATCTTCAATTGTCGCAATACCCGCGCCCCCTCCGGTAATAATAATTCCCGCGGGCAACAAACCATTTCTGTCTATTTTTTTTAAGTGTAATTCTATCAATTCAAAAATATCCGCTAGGCGCGCTTCAATAATTTCGTTAAGTTTTTTTACTTCAAAAGTCTGTGTTTTTTCCATCTTCATATTTTCCGCTTCTTCAAGAGGAATCTGAAAACCAAGCGCAATATCATTTGTAATATCTGTGGAGCCTACAAGAAACACCTCAAGAGAGATAGGAATATCATTTTCAAATACCGCTATTGAAACAGTTTCAGCGCCTATGTTCGCCAAAAGACAACCGGCAACTCGTTGGCGTTTTGTTAGTGCGACAAGACTCGCAGCTATTGGCGCAGAAATCACATCTTCAACTTCAACTCCTGCATCTTCAGTTGCTCGCATAATATCATCCAAGTGTGGTTCAAAACAAATAGTAAAAAGAATCTTCGCTTCTAGTTTGCTGCCCTTTAATCCAACGGGATCACCATATACTTCTTTATTGTCTAATTTGTAAGAAACAGGAACTGTTTCAATTATTCGTTTATTAGTAAGCGCTAGTTTTTCTTTTGCTGCAACCGTAACTTTTTCTATATCCATATCTGTAACTTCGTTATCGGCCCGCGAAATCATTACAGAGCCATGTCCAACAACAGATTCAAGTCCTATGCCGCCTATAGATAAAAAAACATTGCGCACGCGTATCCCTGATTCTTTTTCCGCCATATTTAACGCGGCGCGGACACTCTTTGTTATTTCATTAATATTGACAACATACCCGCTTCTCATTCCTTTTGATTCGACTCTTCCCATGCCAACAATATGTGGCGCTCCAGAATTTTTAGAAATTTCTGCAATTATTACTCGCGTTGTGTTGGTTCCAATATCTATTCCTGTGACAATGTTTCGTTTCATAATTAATTTTTCACGCAAAAACAATAGACAAACTATATAATGACTACTGGGCCTGTCCCTTAGAGCCTGTTTAAAAAGACGAGGATTGTATATTATCAAATATTAAATTTTTTACACAATACTTTTTCCCTCCTTTCCATTGTACTACTATGTGAGAAGTCTTTCAAATGCAACAAGCCATGTACAAAAAGAAACCCGATAAAATTCTTGGTGTTTTTATTAAAACGAGGCGCTTCTTTTTTTGTGCGGTTTAAATTTATAAAAATTTCACCACTGTTTTTATTGAGAGAAAAACTTAAAATATTAGTTGGTTTGTCAATATTGCGATATTTTTTATTGAGAGCTTGAGAGCGTGTATCCCCTATAAAAACAAGACTGAGTTCATAGTTTTTTCCTGCAACAAAATTTTTCATATCACAAAATGGCAAGTTTGGTATCTTACCTTTTGTTTTATTCATAATATCAAACATATATTATTTATTATTTGAATGTCTTGCCAAGTTTTTTCAGGCGTTCATATTCCTTACCTTTGATAATTTTAGTAAGGGCGCGATTTTTTGTTTTTAAGAAAGAATCCTTCCTCGCAAAAAAACGATTAGCTCGCACTTTGTAAATTATACCCGCACCTCTAGCGCTTTTACTAAAACGACGAATCAAATTCAAAGGTCCTTCCCTAAGCTTCTTTTTTACTTCTATAACTGTAACCATAATCATGTATCTTACTATATTTTTCAGCTGTTTGTCAAATTTATGACGCATTGACATTTTTTCTGTATAATATAGCGAATGATAAAGAAGTTTAAAAATATTGACTCTAAACAATTTGCTAAAGAAACGAGGTGGCTTTTGGAAGAAAAATATAGCAACAAACAAAGTAAAAAATTTTTGGCTGATGTTGCGCGTCTAGAAAAAGGAGAGCCTGTGGATTATGTAATAGAATTTACATCATTTCTTGGTTGTCATATTGATTTGTCATTCTTTCCCCTTATCCCGCGAACGGAAACCGAATTCTGGGTAGAGCGAGCTATTGCTCAACTTCAAAAAAAGCGCAAAAATAAAAAAATTCAGTGTCTTGATCTTTTCTCTGGCTCAGGGTGTATAGGCATAGCGCTGCTTTCTCATATTTCACAAGCAACAGTTGATTTTAGTGATATTCAAACTTCTTGCTTACAACAAATAAAAAAGAATATTAAAAAAAATTTTGTGGGTGTTAATAAAGAACGCGCTAATATTTATAAATCTGATTGCTTTGATAATATTCCTGCTAAACAATATGATTATATTTTTGCCAATCCTCCATACATTGCACACGCAAGGAAACAAGTTGTTCAAAAATCAGTTATAAAATGGGAACCCCATGATGCATTATTTACATCAGATCAAGGTCTATACTACATCAAAAAAACTATTAAAGAGTCTGCGCTATTTCTCAAAACAGGCGGTAGTTTATTTATAGAGTTTGATTCACATCAAAAAAAAGCCGTGGAAAAACTAGTACCCCAAAAAATATACACTTCCACTTTTTGGAAAGATCAGTTTGAAAAATGGAGAATTGTGGTGTTAAATCCTAGAAGAAATAACCTGCCAAACTTCATCCCATCTTTATCTGGACGAATTTAAGAATGTTATACCAAACTCAATTAACCACTATGCGGATATTTCAAAATATGTCATAATATACACACATAAAAACACATATACACAATAAGGATACGATTACTAGTTTACGCGAAGCAGTCAAGAACTTCAAGGGATAGTGAACAAAA
>JAHIYV010000134.1 GCA_018814635.1 Patescibacteria group bacterium
ATTTTTACGCCTATACTTAGGCACTTGCCCTGTTAAATTCGCTTCGCGACTATTTAACAGGGTAAACTTAAAAAATTTATAAAAAATTCTACTCAAAATCTGGAAATTTCGCTACGAAACTAATTACGGGACAAGTCTATTTTTTTAATTAATAAATAATGGTACAATATGTTTAATGGAAGAAAAATTATTTGAAGATCAACATAATAAAATCGACAAAACAAAAGAAGCTCTTTATTCTGGGATGCGCGAGGAGAAGTTAATGATGAATGAGCTGAAAAAGAAAGAATTTGAGGTGCAAAAAAATTGGGACACTTCTTCTCAAGAAAAAAGTTTTGGAAAAGATACAACTAATTTACCTGATACTATGGTTCACAAAAAAAGTAAGTCAGTTTCAAAAATTATTCTTATTTTATCAATATTGTTTTTTATTGGCGCGCTTATTTTTGCGTTTTATGTATTACGCAAGGAGCCCAATGTTTTTTCACCAGAAAATATAGAAATGTCTATCAAGGGACTTGTTTCTGTTGGCGCGGGTGAGGACATAAATCTTGGGATAATTATTGAAAACAAAAATTTAACTAATTTAGAATCGGCAGAGTTAATTATTGATTTTCCAAGCGGAGCAAGAGGGGCTCTTGTGGGACAAGAAAAAAAGTCGCGCATTGTTAAGTCTTTGGGCACAATTATTCCCGGATCTTTGGTTAATGAGAAAATAACAGCAGAATTTTTTGGTGAAGAAAACGAAATAAAAACCGTACTTGTAACGCTTGAGTATAGATTTGAAGGGTCAAGCGCGACCCTGGTAAAAGAGACGGAGCATACGGTTAAAATTATTTCGTCGCCTATCAGCGTAAGTTTAGAGATACCAGATGAGATTGTTTCTAATCAAGAAATAGAATTGGTTGTGAAGATAGAATCTGATACAAATAATCTTACTAAAAATTTATTACTAAATATATCTTATCCTTTTGGCTTTTCGTTTATTAAAGCGGATCCCGAACCTCAAGATGATAATGTTTGGGTGCTTCCAGATCTTGAACCTCGTGGAAAACAGGTAATAAAAATTTTAGGAACAATCAAAGGAGACCCCGATAGTAGCGGAGTATTTAGCGCAGATCTTGGCATACAGGATAGGCAAAATTCTAATAATATTGAAACAGTATTTAGCCACGCAGAAGAATCCGTTATTATTAAACAAGCATTTATTGGCCTACAGGTGTTGATAAATCGACAACAAACCGAGGATTATATTGTAATAAAAAAAGATGAAAAAGTTTATGTTTCAATATTATGGGAAAATAATTTAGATACCAGAATTACAGACGCGAAGATCACGGTTAAACTTGATCATGATATTATTAACAGAAAATCTATTTTAATACCAGACCCCAAAGGTTTTTATATGTCTGTTGATGACACCATAATTTGGAATCAACAAACGAACAGCGAATTAGCTTCTATCCCGTCGGGCGGAAAAGGTGTTGTTAGTTTTTCATTTAATCTTTTGCCTGTTGTTTCTGAAAAGGGTTTATTTAAGGATGTTGAATTAAATATTTCAGCAAGCGCAGAAGGGCGACGACTATCTAATGTAAATGTTTTGGAGCAGATTAAGACCCCGATAGTAGGTAAAGCGCGGCTGGTTTCCGATGTGGGTTTGACTGCCAAAGCTTTGTATCGCGATGGGCCCTTTACTAATTCTGGTCCGTTACCCCCAAAGAGCAATAAAAAAACAACATATACTATTGTGTGGCAAATTACAAATCCAACAAATCAAATTACAAACACAATTATTCGCGCTACGCTACCAACATATGTGTCGTGGCTTAAGTCGGTGTCGCCTACTACTGAAAACATATTTTATAATGAGCTTGGCGGAGAAATTGTATGGAGCGCGGGAGAAATAGAAGCTGGCGCGGGTATTACAAAAAAACCAAAAATAGTAGCGTTTCAAGTAGAACTTATTCCAAGCATTACACAAGTGGGGACTTTTCCTATATTAGTTAATGACGCCACACTTACTGCCACAGACAGTTTTACTGGCTCAACAGTAGATGACGCAGAACCTGCGCAAGACATTAGGCTAACCGCAGATCCGTATTATAAACTGATAGAAGAAAAAGTGGTTCAATAAATTAGTTTGTAGTGAGTAGGTTCATTAGGTTGTAGTGAGCAGTTTGTAGTTGGTAGTTTTTATGGATCACATGCAAAAGAGGTGTCGTCAATTTGGGGGTCGGACCCCCAAAATAGTTTTTTGTTACCCCGTGTAAACTTTTCGTCATCCCGCGCTTTGGGTCCAGAAATTGTGGGCTTCTATTGTAAAATGAATAAATGTTGTATAATAGAAATATTATGATAGATATTGTTAATTTTTATTTCAAAAAAATTTTTTTTGTTTTTGTAGGTGTGGGGCTTTGTTTGATAGTCTTAGTTTTTTTTGCTCCGCAAAATACTTACGCATCGCATGTCCCTGTAAAAGACAAAGACCTTATTAAATTATTTAAGGAATATCAAAAAAATTTTGAGACCTACAAAAAAGAAATAAATGACCCAAGAGAAGGAAGTATTGCGGGAAGTAATTATTTGGTTTCAGAAATTGCTACCGCAAATTGCAAAACATTTGAAGAGCCTGCGATTTCAAACAAAGGACAAGGTATTTACAAATATGGTTGGCAAGATCTTGGTTGGCAAGATCTTGACCCTTTTTGGGTAGCTGAGCAACCATTTAGTCATTTTGGTGATATTAATTACTCAAGAAGGGGCAATGATGACAAGCCCGATGAAATTACAGGCATGGACTCTTATTTCTTTCTTCCCACATCCGACGAATTAAATAATGCGGAAATTAATGCTTCAAATTCTTTGCGATGTTTATTACAGGAACTGGTTGAGTGGAAAAAATTGGATCTTAATATACAAATGCATGCGATGGTTAAAGAACACTTTTCCAACGCCCAAACATTTATGTTGAACCAGCAACTTCTAAATACTCTTGCGGCGGCAACTATATTGGGGGCAAACCAATTTGGGCGGATGAATGTTGGTCCTGATGGAAAGCCTGCGTTAGTAAGTACTACGGGCTATGTAAGCAATCTTGGTGAAAACATTGGTGACGCTAGGCAAAGAGAAATAGCGGGACTATACCAAGAAATGCTTGGCGAGGATGGTGATACACTTACGAAATTGAGTCTGCCCGAAGAAACAAAAAAATATATTGCCGGCGAAGTTAAAAGAAACCTTGAAGCAAAAGAGGAAACAGATTTTGAAACACTACAAGTTATATTTTCAGTGTGTGAAAATGAACCAAACAATATTGTTTGTACTCCTGTTGTGGCCTCATCTATTATAGAAAAATACGCGAGAGAAAGAATAGGTCAAGCCGAACAAAACAGAAGACAGCAATTATCAATGAGTGGTGGCTATTTGTCTACTGAAGATTGTGGAGAGCCAGGTGATCTATATTATGATCCATATTGTCGTAATTCTGTTGTAACAACTCCGGGGGATATTTTAGGCAAAAACCTTGATAACGCATTAAACACAGGAATAAACGCAATGAGATCGGCAGATGCGGCAGGGGAAGGTGCTTCAACAGCCGCCCAAAACCTTTCTTTTAATCTTGAAGCAGGACTAAAAACAATTGAAACGGGAGGGTTGATCGCCAACCAACAAACACTTACCGAATTATTTAATGAGTTTGAGTTTGTTCTTACTGATTATTATGGCATTGACGAGGGTACCACAAACTGGGCAAGAAACGCTCTGGTTAATACCTGGGATGACATAATGTGGGGAGGAGGCGCCGGCACAAAAGCAATGAAATTGCAAAACCAACTAGATGCAATGATAAAAACAGCACAGGAACAAAACCCAGCTTTTAATATAACTGGAGTCAATGGAGGCAACTCAACAGTATCCACTACAGATATTGCAAAAATGTTTGAGGGAGGCGCTGTGACTATATCTGAAGATGGCACCACTGTGGGAATATCTAAAGATGGAGGCGTTGAAGTAACAATACCCGCGGATAAAAATGGGGTTAGCGCAACAATATCTAAAGATGGGAAAGCTACGGCAACAATATCTAAAGACGGGGTCAATGTGGGAATATCCAAAGATGGGGGCGTTACAGGGACAATATCTAAAGACGGGGTCAGTGTAGGAATATCTAAAAATGGGTCCACAATATCTGGTACTGGATTCAGTCTAACAATATCAAAAAATGGAGTTGTCACAGCAAACTTGGCAGATGGAGTTACTGAAATATCTAAAGATGGAATCCATATAAAAAAATGGAATGATGGCTCCATTACAGCAGAAATAACTAAGGACGGGGTCAATGTGGGAATATCCAAAGATGGGACCACAAAAATATCTGGCGCTGAATTCAGCACAACAATATCCAAAGAAAATGGGGTTGAAGCAGAAATATCTGGAGAGAATTTCACAGTAAAAACATCCAAAAAAAATGGGGTTGAAGCAACGGTGTCTGGAAAGAATTTTAATGTAGGACTATCTGAAGATGGAGTTAGCGCAGAAATATCTAAAGATGGCATCAAAATAAGCACATCTGAAAAAGGTGAGATTAAGGCAACAGTAGGTGGAAAGAATTTTAATGTAGGACTATCTGAGGGTAAACTTAATGTAGGTCTGTCTGGAGAGAATTTTAATGTAGGATTGTCTGAAGATGGAGTTAAGTTAGACTTAGACTTTTAAAAATATAGCCTGCCTAGTTTGTCTACCCAAACACTCCAACGAGTCGTTGAAGTTTTAGAGTGAAAATATAAAAATGAGTACTCAAATAACTACACACACAAAAAATAAAACTTTTGCTCTTCCAAAAAAAGGTGTGGGGGTTGTTGAAAAAATGAAAAACAAAAGCTGGGGCGCTAGAATAGCGGTGATTCTCTCGATTTTTTTTGTTGTATTTTTGGTGGTGGGTGTTTTGTTTCCAGCTTTTAAGGCATACGCGATCGCACCACTAGTAATATTGGGCGCCATATGGACAGGAATAAAAATAGCAGCTGTTGTGGGAGTGGCTTATGAATTTTTAATCCCAGGAGATGGTCCTCTTATGAAAATCTTAAAAGGGCCTGTTAGTGATCTTTTTGAAGAGATAATGGGAGTATTTTTTCATATTGCAAACTGGCTTTTTGGATGTGCTGTTACTGTGTTAGATTCCGCGATAAGATTCAGTTTGGATAGACATACATTTGACATAGAAGCAATAAAAATCGGTTTTAATACTGTTCTTGGTGTGGCTAATTTATTTTTTATTTTTATTTTATTATACATCGCTATTGCCACAATTTTACAATTAGCTGGTTTTGATTGGAAAAAAACTATCGCAAAATTAGTTGTTGCCGCGCTTTTAATCAATTTTAGTTTATTTTTTACAAGAGTAATTATTGATGTGTCAAATATGTTCGCTGTTAATTTCTATAACAGTATGAAATATACGGGAAAAGGAGGTGAAATAGCATATGGACCAAGCGCAATTGTGGGGAGCAGTTTTCAGTTTAAAGATATTTTTAACCCGCCGGAAGAAGGCGCGACCGTGACAGTAGACGGTAGGACGATAGAGTTAACTTCCTTTTCTAGGGCTATGGTCTTTGGGGGAGGAGCTATTTTTATGACGGTAGCAAGTTTTGTTTTGCTTGCAGGGACATTTATTTTTATAAAAAGGGCAATTACTTTTATTTTTTTAATGATGCTTGCCCCTGTGGCTTTTATTGGTATGATTTTACCTCGCGCCAAACAATTTGCGGATGAGTGGTGGAAGACCCTCATTGACAATGCTCTTATAGCTCCTGTGTTTTTATTTATGTTATATTTGGTTTGTACAATTTTACAAGAAGGTGTAGGATCATTAACAAGTAGTGCCTCTTCCTCTTCTTTTGCCGCCGCAATGGCTGGAGATTTGGGTAATATGGGAATAATTCTCCAGTTTCTTGTTTTAATTGGTCTTATGTGGGGGGCTCTTGTAATTTCAGGAAAAGTTTGCGCCAGTGCGACAACAGGAGCTATGAATTTTGCTAAGAAAGTTAGCGGGGCTACGGCTGGCGGAGTGATGGCTGGCACAGCAATCGCTGGTCGTCAAATTGGTGGCAGAGGAGGAAAATGGCTTACTCAAAATAAAACAATACAAAGGTGGGCAGACACAGAAGGGGGTGGTGTCTGGAGTGGAGTAAAAAGAAGCGCAGCAAGAGGAATAAAATTAGGTGGCGACCAAGCAGCAAAACGTTCGTGGGATGTGCGAAACATACCTGTGGTCGGATCAGCTCTTACTGATTCTCTAAAAACTTATGCTGGTATTGACGCTAGTTTTGATCAAAAAAGAGGCCGTGAAGTAGGGGGCTTTACCGAAGGAAAGAAAAGATGGGATGAGTGGGTGGACGCAGGAAAAGCTCACCGTGCGCAAGTGTATGGAGGGGAGGAAAGAGCAGGCGCTGAAAAAATGGCGGAGGAGTACAAGAAAAAAGCTACGACTGCCACAGATGACAAAGAGAAAAAACG
>JAHIYV010000135.1 GCA_018814635.1 Patescibacteria group bacterium
CCACCGTCACGACCACCAACAATATCATATTTCAAGCGAAACATTTCTATCCATTCTTTTTTATTAGTATTAAAATACTGCCATTTGTGAATAATTTTTATATCTAAATCCGTTGGAGAAAAAACTGCGCTGTAAAAATATATTGGTTTTTCTTTTATATGCGTAATTTCATTGTTGTATTTTTTAAGTAACTCATACCATTTCTTTTCTTCAACACGCGCAACATAGTTACCGTCAGCGGCGCGTTCCACAAAATGATACACACCCGCGTCTTTGAGTGATAACGGTATAGGTGGAATGATATTGGTAAAATAAAAAATATTTATTAAAAAATAAATACTGCCTATGCTCCATATAAGAATTGCGCAATTTTCACGAACGAGCAATGGAAGAAAGCGGGAAAGTAAAAAAAGAAAAATTGTGATAATGCCCAAACTTATAATTCCGCTCAAAAGAAAAATCCACACACCGAGCGAGCCAAGCACAACAGGAACATAAAAAATAGTAAAAGAAAAGAGCGCAAGAAAAAAGAGACTAATTTGAAACTTAAATTGCAGATATTTTTTACTAAAAACCTCATTCCCTATCATTAAGCCCAAAAACAAAAGGCTGAACGCCCAACTTGTTACCAAAGACGCGCTTCGTGAATAGAAAATAAAAAAACCACTGAATAAGCCGCCAAACGCGTATTGCATAAAAATAACAAACCAAGGGGAGGCTTTTTTTATCAATGACTTTTGTGGTAAATCATTATTATTCAAATTAATAAAAACAATTCCTAGCGCAACCAGTATTAGATAAAAAAAGAGGATTAGGTTATCAAACCATAAATCAATACGAGTAAGGGTTAAATTATCCACCACAAAACCCAAAAGAAGCGCCCCTGAAGATACATATTTTTTATGCCTTGCAAAAAAAAGTTTTATTTTACCTCCTAGAAAATATAAAATAATCATTATAAATTAAACGGTGTCTAAGAGCCTGTTTAAGAACTTGCTTTCGAAGCGAAATTTCCACCCAGCACCTTCTTTGTAACACAAAGAAGGTGCTGGGTGGGAATTTTTAGCCGGAATAAAGTTTTTAAACAGGCTCTAATATGGTGCTATTTTTTGTTCAAGGTCATCTATATACTTCTGCCCGCAGGATTCTTGGAAATGAGCGAAAACCATTTGTACTGACTTATAAGGACTCGTCGGCAGAAATTTAATATATTTATACTTTTTACTTTTGTATTTCGGTTGCCATAAAATCTCCAGTAATGAAGTTAGGTTTATAAAAAGAAAATGTAAAATCGTATCTGCTTGTTCTGTTGTCCTTTTACCAAAATCACCCTTTTTGTGTTCGGGGCAACGAATATAAACAGTAAGCGGTCCAAGTTCGCAAGAAAACATCCTTACAGATGCGTGACGAATGATACCATTGGGGTGTTGGAGTAAGTGGAAAAGCCAGGGAAAAAGAAAATCTGGTTGATCTTCCTTGTTGTGTAAAAAATAAATAACTGAAATTGCAACAACAAAATTTTCTTGTCGCCATTCTTCAGAAATTTTAGCATACTCACTTGGCGCGTTATTAATAATGTTTACAATATCTTTATATTTAGTCTGTCTATTCTGAGAATTGTGTAATAATTTCCTTACTTTGCGAGCAGCTAAACGACTATCGCTTTTATTGCCACTTAAAATCATAACAAAGCATTTTTTAATTGTATCCATATTATTTATTTTGTAACTACTCAGGTACCCTTCAAAAATAGTAAACAACCCTTATTTCTGCGAACCCCCTTTTTGTAAAAAATAATAGTTCAACGCAGGAATAACGATATTTTGAGCTTTTGTGTGGAGTAGCTGAGTAGTTACTTTATTTTTATTTCTCTTGGGGTGCCTACCCGGATTTGAACCGGGACTAGGGGCTCCACAAACCCCTGTGCTAACCATTACACAATAGGCACCATTTCAGAATTTTGAATTTTATGAAATATAAATATATAAATGAAATTAAACAAAATTCTACCTTACTATCTTACTACTATTGTACCCCGCAAAACAACTCGTTGCAATAATTTTTTTGTATCAAAAATTAATTATTTTCCGTAATTGTAATTCTTCTCATAATATTTCAGTCTTTTTTTAAACATTCTTTCTAGATAGTCAATGTTTTTATCTCTATAATCATAAACAGTTTTACTGGCTTTATCGCTATGCAAAAGTCGTCCAATGTATTGGGTTAATTTGCCCTCAAAAGAAAAAGGGTAAACCAAAAATAAACAATTCAAGTTATTAAAATGGGTACCTTCACCAAATAATTGTTCAGTAGCAATAATAATCTGGAAATGTCCTGTTTCAATTTGTTTTATTTTTTCTTGTTTTTTCTTAGGAGTTAAATCCCCAGTCAAAATTATTACTTCAAATTCTCTCTTTAAGTAAGCATTCATAATTTAAACATGATCTTTGCGCTCTGTTAAAACTAAACATTTTTTACCTTTATTTGCTTCCTTTTTAATATCAGCAATGATCAATTCATTTCTTTTTGAATCAAAAGTGATAATTTTAGAAAGTAGTTGATAATCTTCTGTTTTAACTTTATGTGGAAACTGAAGTTTGGTGCTATTAATGGTAATCTTGGTTGGGGTATAACCTATCAAAACTTTCCTCTTTATCAAAATCTGCCACAACAAACCAAGAATTATTATCGTGGAGTAGTAATGGATAAATACCAACAGTTTTGTGTCCTCTCAAATGTCCTTCAATTACCGCGTTAGTTAGTGGCGCAAATTCTTTTTTAATTTTATCTTTATGTACTTAGGACTTACGCACCTTAGATTAAACTCTGAGCCTGGAAGTTTTTTGGATTCATTTTTTTAACAAAAACTTCATAAGGAGTTAAATAATTAAGTCGTTTTCTTGGTCTATTATTTAACTTGTTTTCCATCTCGCTAATATCACTTTTCTTAATC
>JAHIYV010000141.1 GCA_018814635.1 Patescibacteria group bacterium
AAGTATTGACTTTTGGGTTATATTATGCTAATGTAAACTAGTGCTCTTTGACAATTCAATTACATATTATAAAGGAGGAGAAGCGACCATGAAAATAGCTATAATAAGCGACATTCACGGAAATTTGGAAGCGTTGGAAAAAGTGGCCGAAGATATAAAAAATCTCGGCATAACCTTGGTTATTTGTTTGGGGGATATTGTTGGATATGGTCCGTATCCCGCGGAATGTTTGACACGTGTGCAAAGTTTGGCAACAGTAATCCTTAGGGGTAATCATGAGCAGGCAGTAACAGACACTATCGAAGAAGCTCGGGAGGCGATGAAAGATCTTGCATTCCATGCAATAGAGTTCACGCGTACTAAGCTAAGCACTAGCGAAATTGCTTATCTTAATTCCTTGTCACCTTCGCAGGTTTTATCAGAAATTAATCTGACCATTGCGCACGGATCAGCCGTGCCAGATAGGGGGTGGACGTACGTCGAAAAAGAAGGACTAATAAAACAAGAATTGAAAAACAGTGCTACGCGCATTTGTGTTTTGGGGCATACGCATGTCCCCTTGGTTTATGGAAGTGCGCACGGATTGTATAAGTATCTGCCTGATCCGCTAATTCTCGGTGGTGATGAAAAGTTTATCATCAACGTCGGGAGTGTTGGCCAGCCAAGAGATGGAGACTGCCGTGCTTCATATGGAGTGTTGAAAATTGAAAATGACGCGACTTCTTTTTCGTTGCGTAGAGTATTCTACAATATTCAAAAGACGGAGGATGCAATGCGGGCAGTAATGCTTGATCCAATTTTGTATGAACGCTTATACTGCGGAGAATAAGAAAGGAGGTGTATCGCAATGGCTAAGAAAAGAATCGGAAACTACCACATTCTCAAACAGATAGGAGAATAAGAAAGGAGGTGTATTGCAATGGCTAAGAAAAGAATCGGAAACTACCACATTCTCAAACAGATAGGAGAAGGAGGATTTGCCTACACGTATTTGGCCGAGCATTGTATTCTGAAACAGCCGGCTTGCATTAAGCAGAACATTAGTCTCTCTGAGAAAGACAAAGAAATGCTTATTCAGGAGGCGAAGTTGCTCTGGGAAATTCATCACCATTCATTGCCGTCGCTACGCGACATGATTCAGTTAGACGATGGCAGTCTTGCGATGGTAATGAGTTTTATTCCGGGCAAGGATTTGTTTAAGATTAAGACGGAGGATTATCCGGAGGGTATTGACCCGGAACATGTTTGCTGGATAACCCAGCGCATTCTCGGGGCCTTTCGATATCTCCATTTTCACGGGATTATCCATGGCGATGTAAAGCCACAGAACAAAATCATTCAACCAAAACAGCACAACGCAGTACTGGTAGACTACGGGCTTTCGACTGCATTCCCAGGGCGTTTTACAAAATGTCCAGGGTGCACGCCAGCTTTTGCTGCTCCGGAACAGCTCGAAGGGAAGCCTCCGATTCCTGAAACGGATATCTACGGCCTTGGGGCAAGCATGATTTTTGTGCTTGGAGGAAACATCGGCGCATTAACCATGCCAGCCAGAGTGCCGGAAAGGTTACAGAAGTTTTTCTTGCAAATGGTAAAGCACGATCCCCTGAAGAGGCCTAACGATGCGGTTGCTTTGGCGGATGAACTCGGTAATATAAGGGAGGAGATTTTCGGAAGAAGATCGAGTAGCAGAGATCTAACCATAACAGACTAAAAAGGAGGAATACCATGGCTTACAGTTGGGAAGAAGAAAGAAAAGGCGGCGGAATGTCATCTACGGGAGGTGCGGGATTCGAATCGGCGCGAGAAGTTTATCGTCGTCCGAAACCCACTTCATCAGTGCCGGCATCTCGTACCAGAAGCGAATCGGCCGGAGGCAGATCGAGAAGCGAAGGAAGCAGTTCTTCTGGGTCGCGGCGTACGAAGCCGAGGCCTGGAGCAACCCCGCGTCCGATCGGACTCACAATCTCTACGGATAGCACGCATCCGGTCGGCGTCATTTGCGATCACACCGGATCCATGGGGGAATGGCCGGAAATTATCCGCGAAAAGATGGCTTTGCTCGGCAAGGAAGTCGAGCGGTATGCGCCGAAGTATGCGATCAGTTTCGCATTCGTCGGTGATACCAGATGTGATTCTCATGGACTGCAGATTCGTGAATTTGCAAATGGTCCGGCGCTTGATGAGCATCTTGGTTTGTTGTTTGCCGAAGGCGGCGGTGGAGACACCGAAGAGTCTTATGGCGTAGCTGCGTATTACTATTTGACGCACTGCAACATTCCGAATGCCATTAGGCCGATTCTCATGTTCATCCTCGATGCACCCGATCATGGAGACGTTCGCCCCGGCGAAGTCAAAGCGTATATCGGCGATGTGATCAATGAGCCGATGAGCACCAAAGAGGTGTTCAAACAGCTCATGGAGAAGTTTCGCGTTTACATCATTTCTGTTCGTGGCGCATACCGTGATCATTGGGTTCCCATTGTCGGAGAACAGCATTTCATTCCGATTGAGAAAGCCCGTGACATCGTCGAAGTTCTTATTGGCATAGTTGCTGGGGAGCTCGGCGAGTTTAAGGATTTCGAAATGCGTTCGTCTGCACGGCATTCTGATAAGCCTGATCGCGTTTCACGCGTAGGCAAGTCGCTCCGTTCGGT
Organism: Patescibacteria group bacterium; assembly: GCA_018814635.1. Taxonomy (GTDB): domain Bacteria; phylum Patescibacteriota; class Minisyncoccia; order Phycocordibacterales; family JAGLOS01; genus JAGLOS01. The sequence goes on from JAHIYV010000141.1 coordinate 2,658, forward strand.
AAGGAAGACGTCGGAGAAAATGAGCTCAGGCAAGGGAGTCAGAGCGGATGGTGAAGAGTCCGGCGAAAAATTAATGAAGAGCAAAAAGCTCATCTAGCGAAACTGAGAGGAGGAATCAATGAAAGCAATAACAACGGTTCATCCTCTCAGCCCTTTTCTGGCTGACATTATCGGGCACCCGATCATTACTGGAGTCCGTATCAATACTGTCATGCCCATGAGAAGACCGCTGGAGGAAGGACTTTCGAGAATCAAAAAGGCTGCTGGCGGTAAGGACATCTGGATAGATCTCAAGTGCCGTCAGATACGTACGTCGCACGGTTTTTTCTTCGATGCTCCCGAGCACCCAAGGAAGATCGTAGTCGGCGACACTACTTACGAGCTTGACCATTCGAAGCCTCGGACGCACGGCGTGGTAAAAACTCCCCCTTGGGCGGAGTTGACAATCACGCACAAAATCAAGCTGGATTTGTCCAAAGGTCCGATCAAATGCTACCTGCAAGACGGTTACGACTCCGCGTTTATCGCCGACATTATCGATGGCAACCGCCTCATAATGCTTGACGGTCCCAAACGCGTTGTCGGAGGTGGAGAGTCGATCAATATTCTCGATCCAAGTTTGGAAATCGACGGCTATTTAACCGAAACCGATCTCGAATTCGTAGCTGCCGCAAAGAAGGTCGGCATTCACACCTACATGCTTTCCTACGTCGAACAAGACGAGGATATAGCGGCCTTGCTGGCGCTTGATCCTGATGCGAAGATACTGGCAAAGATAGAATCGCAGAAGGGTATTGCATGGACGGTTGAATCGTTTCCGAAGAAATATGCGGCCAATCCGAACGTGTCGCTCATGGCTGCGCGAGGGGATCTGTATGTAGAAGTAGGAATCGAGCGCCCGGATTTAATTATCGGCGCGCTGAAGAAGATTATCAAGGCAGATGCGAAGGCCGTATTGGCTTCGCGAATTCTGACTTCGCTCCGACAAGGACCGAGGCCGACTTGCAGCGACATCACCGATATCGAATGCATGAGGCTCATGGGCTATAAAACGCTCATGGTCGGTGATGACATCTGTTTTGACAAGGGTCCGCTAATGCTGGCTCTCGACATTCTCAAGGCAATCGGCTAAGGAGGATTTATGAAACGCTTATCGCTGGAATCGCAGATCAGCATAAAAGGCGGGACGGGATACTTTCTAAGGACAGCGGATAATCTCCGCATCCTTTCCGCAGACACGCTGCTTTGCGAAACCAGCGGAGCGACGCGGAAGATCGGGATTTCTGTTTCGTCCGGGTGCCGGGTTGGGTGTAGGTATTGCTTCACGAACAAGTATTCTTGCTATCGGCAGTTATCACAGAGAGAACTGTGCGAGCAGGTAAGCTTCGTTCTTGAACGCAATCCTACTTTTGAATCCAGCTCGGCACTCAAAGTTTCACTCAAACAGATGGGTGACCCAGCACTCAATTCTCGGCAGGTATTGGCGGCGCTTCGATTGTTTGCCGGCGATTATCCTGACGCGATGCTGGTTGTTTCCACATCGGCACCGAAAATCGAAGCAGGTTTTTTCGAGGGACTGCAGAAACTTCAAGACAGTGGTGCAAACATCCGTCTGCAGTTTTCATGCCACACAACATCTGATGCCGAGCGAGGTTTTCTGAGTCACAAGATTCCGATGATGAGCTTGGCTGAAATAGGGGTAGTGGCAAACCGATGGAATGGCCAACGAGTGACGCTGAATTTTGTAGTCTTCGAAGGCTATTCTTATGACGTCGAGGTGCTTGAAAAGCACTTTAATCCCGACAAAGTGTTGATCAAGATCAATTACATCGACCGGAATACGCAAACGGAGAAGAATGAATTCCGCGATGTGGTTGCATCACAAAAACATGCCTTTGTTGAATCGTTGCAAAGAGCCGGATATAAACTGGCTCATAGAAAATTGTTCGCTTAGAAAATTGTTCGCTCATTTCAAGACCCAATCCACCAAGGTGCGGGTCTTTTTTATTTATCATCAAATTATCTTAAATAATAATATATTTTGAGAAGACTCTTAGATTAAACTCTGAACCTGGAAGGGGACCCCACACAAAAGTGTGTCTGACATGGTAAAATAAAATTATTATAAGTTAGTTAATAAATAAAAAACTATGAAAGACAAAAATAACAAAACAACACAGCTTCTAGAAAAAAGTATAAAAAATCTAAGAGAAAACCTTAATTCATTATCAATGGATAAGTTTGTAGGAACAACTATTGAAACTTTAATGGGCATAGAAAGAGATGAATACATTGAAGAAATAAATGATCCTGCAAAAGATAAAGGGAATGGATACTATGGTAGAGCAATGAGTAGTTTTTCTAAGAATTCTCTTGCTGTAAATGTTCCAAGAACAAGAACTGGATTGTTTTCACCAGTAACACTAGAATTGCTAAAAATTAACAGAGAAAAGGTCGATGAGATAGCA
>JAHIYV010000136.1 GCA_018814635.1 Patescibacteria group bacterium
GAACATTATTGCACCAACAGATACTATAATGTTGGATGAATTAATGAAAAAAATAGGATTTTCTCCAATGGGAGGGATAGGAGGAGGTGCTCGCAAAAAAGCAAACAGATTGACAATAGAAGCAAACTTAAGAGCCATACAGGATAGTTCAATTCTTTATTATGATGACCATAATCTTAGTTATGGAACAGCGAAAATAGCAAATAATATCTGCGAAAAAGATCTTTTTGATGATGGTATGATTAATAATGTGATTACTTATGCTGAAAATGCGGGGAGCGGAAAAGATACAGCAATATGCGCAATCGGCCTTAACGGTCAAACTTGGGCTGTAAGTGTTGGCTATGAAGATGGAATAGGGAGTTGGTGTACAGATAGCACAGGTTATGCGAGTGACGATGTGGAAAAAAACACAGCAACGATGAAAACAAAGAAAGACCCCGCCGTTTGTGGACCTGGAATTACTGTACTCTAAATTAAATTACAAAAACGACAGACAATAACCACTGAGAGGTTCGACCTCTCAGTGGTTTAATTTTCACACTTGATTTTTAACCACTGAGGGGTTCGACCTCTCAGTGGTTTAATTTTCACACTTGATTTTTAACCACTGAGGGGTTCGACCTCTCAGTGGTTTAATTTTCACACTTGATTTTTTTTAAAAAATAAATAAGATAAACGACAGACGATAGTAAAAGAAGGGAAAAGAAGGAGGTAAAGATGAAAAGTGTTTTTTCTCGCTATGAGTTCTGTGGCAAAATTAAGTATCACGAAGTATGGGTAGAACCTAGCCCCGACAATCTTTTGGTACTTAAGCAATTGCTAGGCACAAAAAAAGTTGAACTTGTTTCAACGCATTGCTTAGATTGCTTAGAAAAGGAGGAACGATGATCAAGAAAAAGAAAAAATCTCTTTTCGTTTGTGTATTGTCAGCCCTTTTCTTTATCGTAGGGCTAAGTTTATCTCTTTTGGGAGGGCTCTTGCTACATAGCAAAGCCTTCCGTGAGGCCAATCAATACGATTGGCGCAAAAAGGAAAGGACGGTGCATATTATTTGAGTGTATGCTATTTTGTTTTACAAAAAAAGAAAGAGGGGGTAACATATTGATGAGTAAAAGATTAGATTAGTATGTATTAAAAAAGGGGGAGGCATTTTTGTCCCCCTCTATTTTTTTCTTTCACACTATAATTAATTATTGGAAATTGAAAATTAATCTGTTTTATGATTTTTAACATTTTTTCTCTGTCATTTTCCATTTTGATTTTTACACTTTACATTTCTCTGCTTTACTAGCGCTATTTTTTCAGGTAGTATTATTTTAAATATCGTTTAAATAAAATAAAAAATAAATATATTATATGAGAATGTTTGTACGAAAATTGGGGATTGACTTGGGTACTTCCAATACTTTGGTGTTTGTGCCGGGGGAGGGTATTGTTCAAAATGAACCGTCTGTTGTTGCTGTTTCTGAGCAAGATAATAAAATTTTAGCTGTAGGGATAGAAGCAAAAAAAATGATAGGCCGTACTCCTGACAATATTATTGCATATAAACCTATGCAAGACGGAGTTATTGCTGATTATAGAGTTACAGAAGCGATGATTCGTTATCATATCAACAAAGCATTGGGTAAATGGAATATTTTTAAGCCTGATGTAATGGTAAGTGTGCCAGCGAGTGTGTCTTCAACAGAGCGGCGCGCAGTGATTGAAGCGACAATTAAAGCGGGCGCAAAAAATGCATTTGTGGTTAAAGAACCTATTTTAAGCGCGATTGGCGCTGGAATACCTATTTATGAAGCGCGCGGTCATATGATAGTTGATATAGGTGGCGGGACGACCGATGTTGCTGTTATATCTCTTGGGGGTATTGTCGCGTCCGCTTCTGTAAAGTGCGCGGGTAATAAACTAGATCATTCAATCGCGGATTTTATTAAAAAAACTTTTAATTTAGCGATTGGAGATAAAACTGCAGAAGATATAAAAATTAAAATTGCGTCAGCCGTTCCACTTGAAGAAGAATTATCTATGACCATAAAAGGCCGTGATTATCTTGCTGGTTTACCACGAACCGCTCAAATTTCTACAAATGAAATTACCAAAGCCATTGATCATGACTTGCGTGAAATTATCAAAGCTATAAAAAGCGTCTTACAAGAAACCCCACCAGAACTTTCGGCGGATATTATTGATCAGGGAATTATTATGACAGGAGGTACTTCTCAGTTGCGAAACTTACCTGAGCTTGTTTATCGCAGAACTGGTGTCAATGCTTCACTTGCCAAAGATGCTCTTTATTGTGTGGTAAAGGGTACTGGCATTGCGCTGGAACACTTAGATACTTATAAAAAAAGTATTATTACTAAAAGATAACCTCACATGCAAACGCTTATTGACGCCTATAAACACGCAAAAAAACTACACCACGCTTATTTAATTGAAGGAGAAAGAAAAGTTATTTTCCCAAAATTGTCTCAATTCTTTGAAACTGAAATGGGTATTTTATGCGTGAAAAGTAATCCTGATTTTTGGTATGGTGAATTTGAGAAGTTTGGTATTGATGATAGTAGGCAAATTAAAAATATGCAATCTCAATGCGCTACCACTACACAACCTCGCATTTTTATCATTGCCGCGCATTTTTTTACCAAAGAGGCGCAAAACACTTTACTAAAAGTTTTTGAAGAGCCAGCAAGAAATGTTCATTTTTTTTTGATTACCGCATCATCTGAGACAGTTTTACCCACGCTTCGTTCAAGAATTGTTATTATTCCTACTAATAATACTTCTACTGTATCACAAGAATCTACTTCTGATGCGCGCGCATTTTTGGGGGGAAATATATTAGAACGAAGTAAAATAATTCAACTATTGATTGAAAATAAAGATAAAATAGTAACACTTTCTCTATTAGACCAATTTGAAATTGTACTAAACACCCAAGAGAAAAATCAAAAACTACAATTATACAAAGATTTTTTCAATGATATTGTGAAATGTCGTTCTTATTTATATAGTAATGCGCCGTCTATTAAAATGATACTTGAACACCTTGTTATATCAGCACCAAAAATAACCAATAATATTTAAATACTTATATCATTTTTTAAAAACAAAGTAATTTTTAGGAAATGGTATAATCAAGTTTTGACCCCTTCAGGTGGCAAAACTCAGGTGGTAAAAATTGGTAAATTACTAAATTTCTGGTATAGTAACATTAATGATTATTACATATTATGGTTCAGAGTTTATTAAGTTACAAGCAGGAGATACTGTTTTAGCTTTTAATCCTGTTGCCAAAGAATCAACTTTTAGAAGTTATAGGTTTGGCGCTGATATTGTTTTGGTTAGTGTAAACAATCCTGATTTTAACGGTGTGGATAATCTTATTTATAAAGACAAAAAACCCTTTGTTGTGTCGGGACCCGGTGAATATGAAAAAAATTCTATTTTTATCAAAGGATTTTTAACCAAGGTTATTTATAAAGGGAAATCATATATCAATACAATTTATCTTGTTAAATTTGACCACATAAAAATTTGCCACCTAGGAATTCTCAATTCCGTTGATCAATTAACAAACGATATCAAAGAAGAAATAAATGGAACAGATATTTTATTTGCTCCGATTGAAGGCGAAGATGTACTTGATCAGGATGAAATGAACAGAACTTCTATATCTATTGGAGCAAAAATAACTATTCCAATTTACCACAATGCTTCTTCTAAAAAAGAACTTGATGCTCTTGTAAAGAAAATTGGCAACGGTGTATCAGTGGCTGAAAAACTAACAATTAAAAAAAGTGATTTTTCTGACAAAGAAGGTGAAGTAGTTATACTCACAACGCCTTCTTTGTAAATATAAGTTTAAAATTTTATTTTTCAAATTATGACTTTTTTTCGTTTTATTGAAAAATTACAAAAAAAATCTAGACAAAAACGGAAATTTATTGCGCTCGCTGTAACTTCTGTATGTTTTTCTTTTATATTTTTAATCTGGCTATCTACTTTTCAATTAAGTATGGAACCTGTTGGCACCGAAAAAACACACGCGACATTATCGCCCATTAGTTCTGTAAAAAGAATTGCCTCACATTTTATAGATGACTTAAAGGGAATTTTAGAAAAAACAAAAAATTTTTCTCTTGAAAATTCTGAAAATATTGACCCCTCAATAAACAAGGCGTCTCTGTCTAATATAAAGCCCTCAAAATCTACAAAACAATTTTTGGATGAAAATCTTGATGCAATACCAAACGCAACTACGACAATGAATATCGAAACAACCTCTAAAAATACAAGTTTTTACAAAAACGCAGGTCTATAAAATCATTCAAAATTAGACCTATGACTGTTTGTTGTTAGATTCTAATAGCGCGTCAATGCCGGGGAGTTTTCCGTCGATAAGATAATCTAACATTGCTCCGCCACCGGTAGAGACGAATAAGAAACCTTTTTCTAGTTTCATTGTAGAGACAAGCGTCACCGTGTCGCCACCACCGACAATAACTTTTGCTTTAGATTTTGATAACACACTTAGAATTTTTTTAGTACCCTTACTATAACCATCTTCATAATTACCGAGAGGTCCATTCATAAGAATAAATTTATGTTTTGAGATTAAGTCCTGGAAACTTTTTCGTGTTCGTGGTCCAACATCCACAATAATTTCTCGGGGACTAATGTTTTTTAGAGAACGAACTTCTCCATTTTTTTGATTGGCAATTAAAACATCATAGGGCAGTATAAGATTTTTTTGTTGAATAAGTTTATCAAGATTTTTTACTTGCGTATCTACACGAGACTTACCTACAGAAATACCCTTTTTACGCAATAAATTATTTGCTAATACTCCACCTACAAAAACTTTATCGGCAATTTTTAGAAATTTTTTAAGCAAAGGCAGTTTGGTAGCTATTTTTGCGCCACCTAAAATAAATAGAAAAGGATGTTTTGGTTGCTGTGCCATTGAAAGATGTTTTACTTCTTCTTGAAATAAAATTCCAGCATAACTTGGTAGATATTTGGGAATACCAACGATAGACGCGTGCTTTCTGTGAGATACTGAAAATGCATCATTCACATATATATCACCAAAAGAAGCAAGTTTTTTGGCGAATGTCGCATTGTTTGTGGTTTCACCGGGGTATCGCCTAAGGTTTTGAAACAAAACAACACTCCCATCGGACATATTATTGACTATAGTTTTTGTGGCGGGATTTTCAATATCAGGAACAAAACCAACTTTTATATTAAGCTTTCGGTTAAAATGATTTGCAACGGCGCGTAAAGATTCTTTGCCATCATGACCAATATGTGAAAGAAGAATGACTTTTGCTCCTTTCTTTTTAAGATACTCAATGGTTAGGAGCGATCTAGTAATACGAAAATCATCCACCACCTGATGAAATTTGATTGGCACATCAAAACCCACTCGCACCAGAATGTGTTTTCCTTTTATGTTTTTTATAGACTGTATTGTTGGTAACTGCCTAGATTGTAGCTTTTTAGCTTGTAGATTTATTTTTTTCATAATTGTTTAATTTTGAATTTCTACCCAGCTCCTTCGTGTTACTTGAGTACTTGGGGGTCGGACACCCAAGTAACACTCAGTTAACATCTTCTCAAAAAATATTAGCTGAGAAGGGGCTGGGTCATTTTTCACTTTGATTTTTTAATTTTACATTTTTATATCTTATTTGCTATTTTTTGTATTTCTGTAAAAATCTCTACTTGTAAACTCGCTCTGCCCACCAGTAAACCAGCAACTCCTCCTTCAACAAGAAAGTCGCGCGCGTTTTTTTGGTTAACAGAACCTCCATAAAGTACGGGTACTTTCTCAGCTATATTTTTGCCAAATTTATCTGTTAGTATCTTTTTTATAAGAATAGATATTTCCAACACATCTTCTGGTTTTGCAATATGTTTTGTGTGTTTACCAACCGACCAAAGTGGTTCGTATGCAATCACTAAACGCGTAATGTTTTTATGAGTAATTCCCGCAAGAGATTCTAAGATTTGGGTTTTTATAAATGAAATGTAGTCACCACTGTCGTCGCGAACAGTCTCGCCAACACACAATATGGCAGTAAGATTGTTTGTGGATATTGCTACAACTTTTTTTGCGATCAAATCATTATTTTCACCCATAGCGCGTCGCTCGGAATGTCCAACAATAACATAATTTATCCCCATATTTTTTAGTTGAGCAGAAGATATTTCTCCGGTAAACGCATCGTTTTTTTCATTTGAAACATTTTGTGCCCCGAGCGCGCAAGCGTGCCCAGTTACTAGCGCTTTTAATTCAGAAAGATAAATAAAGGGCGCACATATTACCGTTTGTATGTTGCGAGTTTTCCTGGACATTTCTTTAATTTTTTGAAAAAGCGCGCGCGCTTCCCGCAAGCTGTCAGGCGCCATTTTCCAATTTCCAATGATTATTTTTTTCTGTTTCATACTTTATATTATACCATAATTTACAATTTCTATTTGCGTGTGACGTAATAGATAATAATAAACGGTTACCGTAATTTATTGTATAGATAATAATTCCGGTTACTATGCCATTTATTTTTTACTTAAAAGCTGGGCTATCCAAGAACTATCCAAGGGTAACCCTTGGACAAGGAAAAGCTATATAATTAGCCAATCAGACTATCCAAGGGTTACCCTTGGATAAACTTGGATAAACAAAACGATAAACTAATTTATTCGGGCGCGCCTTCACGCCATTCAATTAAGCGATGCTGGGTGCTGGAATAGGGCATCATTGGGGGTGGGGATGTTAATA
>JAHIYV010000022.1 GCA_018814635.1 Patescibacteria group bacterium
ACATTCATCGGGCAAAACAATCCGCTGGAGAAAAACAAGATCAGGCAACAGACGACTCAATCGAGCATTCCACAGAATGGCTTTGTCTCAAATATCAAGGTCGGGAAATGACGCGGCAAGAATGTATTTCAAAAGAAAAATTTCTGAAGGTAAAACCAAAGCGCAATCCTTAGTCTGTCTGCGCCGTCAGTTGGTTAATGTCGTCTGGATGATGCTGAAACACAAAACTGAATACCGTTTGCCTATTGTTTGAAAAATGGTTATTCACAAAAATCGCTTGACTTTTTCTCATAGCGGATCTCTTCCTTCCGCCTGATTGGACGGCCAGAATTTTTTGCGAGCGGACGGCGAAACCTCAATTTGGGTGACGGATGGGTTTAGATTTAGATTATCAAAATTTCCCGAATTTTTCAATTACAACTCTCGCAAAGCGCATCATAATGACCTTGATCTTTTTCTTTCAACCCCGCTAAAACAATACCAACTATTTCTTTTGTTTCTGATGTATCGGGAAATTTTAACGCATGATCAATAGATTCTTCATGCGAGTATTCATCAAGTATTTTCAATAATTTTTCTTTGTTCTCTTCTTTGAAAAATTTACTGTCATCAATTTTAGTTTTTAATTTTTTACCATTGGGATAACGCAAACCAAAATATCCTTCCAAAAAACGGCGAGTGATATTTGGCAACAAATACAAAACCTCAAATAGCTCAAAATCTTCTATTCTTTGATCATCTGCCTGTTTTAACAAACTGAAAAGATAATTATATTCGGTTTTGAATTTTTTAAGCGTAGGCGGTAAATCTTTTACGAAGGCTTGGCCGTTTTTTGTATTTTTATCATTTCGAATTTTTTCTATTAGATAATATGGCATGCAATCGCCATAACCCTTACCATTAACACCTTTGCAGTCATATTTGACAAAATCTTTCATTAAATTGAAAAATTCCAAATTGTGAGTAGAAAAGAACAATTGACCGCAATTTATCAGTTTTGATTTTATAAAAGCGTAGATATTGAAAAGATGATTGCAATCCAAACTTGAAACGGGATCGTCAATAAATACAATTGTTTCATTCAATTTTGTTTTTTTATCTTCAAGACTGGCAATAAAATATGCTAATGAAATCGCCGTTTTTTCACCTTCACTCAAATTTTTTGCCGGTTCATTGTTTCGGCTCATTTTAAAGCGATTATTTTCTGGAACAATCTTTATTCCGTCGTGTTGGAAAAACTGCTGGATATATTCATTAACTTTATCAGCACCTTTTACCGATTCAGACAGTTTTTTTTCAACTTCAGTAATTTCAACAGCCATATTGTCCAAAGCTTTTTTGTTCTCAGTTATTTTTTCATCTGCATTTTCTTGCTCTTTCAAAACATCGAGGTATTTTTTATCTTGAATAAATTGAGCCGAAAAATGCTTAATCAATTTTTTTTTGGCTTCATTCTTTTCCTTTTCAAAATTTTCGGTCTTGTTTTTATGTTTTGCTACAATACCCTTTATTTCTTCAAATTTACTCCCTATGTCATCTGAATTGTCGGCAATATTGGTAAATTTATGCGTATCAAATGGCTTTGCCTTTTTAGATTTCAATCCTTTGGATAGTTCGTCAATATTTTCACAATACTTTTTTATAAGATTATTGAATTCTTTGAGTAATTTTTCGTATTCCGAAACAAATTCTTTATAAAAGTCTCCCTTTACCGGCAAGACAAAGCTATTTATTGCCGTCCTGTCATTTTCAACATTCGCCAATAATGACTGCAAGTCTTTTTCAAGTTGTTCGTATTCTGACGAAAAGTGCTGATCTAATTTTTGGAATAAGTCGGACGGCAAATCGTTACCACAAAAAGAGCATTTATTTTTACTCTTATGCAAACCTCGACCCTCATTAACCCATTTGTTCAAATTCTCATTATTTTTTAGTTCTTCAATGATCTTTTGAGCCGTAATTTTCCTTTTAATGATTTCTTTTGTTTTGTTCTGTAAATCGGGAAAACCTAGTGCCGGTAACGCGCTTAAAATAATATCGTCTTTTTGTTCTGTGCTTTTATAGGTTGTTAGATGTTTACCATAAACATCATCGCTTAAAATATGTTTGGTAAAACCGTCTTTTATTAAATCAACATCTTGCTTGAATTGTGGTTTTTCATAATTTCTACCCAACGAAAGAGTTTTTGTGATATCGCGAGCTTCATTTGTTAAGTCATTGCCGAGGGTATTCTCAAGCTCGCTCTTTTTTTCATCTAATTTTGATTTTGCGTCAATCAAAGCCGTCTGATCGACTTTTAATTTATCTAACTTTTCCTGCAATTCAATGTTATCTTTTCCGATTGAGAAGAAAATCGGCTCAATCCCTTCGTCGTCTTGGGAATACCACTTCAAATTTTTCAAAATAAAATCCGTGTTAAAAACACGAAGATTGGGCAAGGTAGAAAAATCTTTGTCGTTATATTTCTTACTTGGATTTTGATCGTCCTCTAATTCAAATTCGGCGTTCGGATAATCAGCATGTTTTTCGCCCAATTCAAAACACCTAAATAATCGGGAAATTGTCGTTTTTCCTGAATAATTCCAACCATAAAACAAATTATGCTTACTAAAATCCGGAATCGTGTTTGTGTCCCATTTAAAATCCTGAAACACGCCGAGATTTTTAATTTTATTGATTCTTTTTATCATAATATCGGCGATTATTTAAACGCCTCCGCCAACTGCTTAAAGCTCGTCGGCTTGTATTTATCCCATTCTTCCTGCTTTACATAGAGCATTCTGTATTCTATCTTTTTTTGCCTTTCACTTGCATCCGCACACCATTGCTTCAGTCTCTTTATTTTTTCAATATCGTCTAAATCTTCCCGACCTTTTGTCTCTACAATATATATCGTTTTATTATTCGTTTTTACAAAAAAATCTGGATAATAATAGGAAATTGCCCCACTGGCGTTTTTGTAATCAATTTTGAAGTGAATTTCATAATAATTTTTTGCGAAGGAAATCACATCATCGGCACCTTCCAAAAAATCGGCAAACTCTAACTCAAAATCACTGTCGCCGACAATTTTATTGAACACGCTCTTTTTGGGTAGCAAATATTTTTTATCAGTAACCACAAATGGCCTTGCACTACTCACCTTGAGATAATTTTTTATTTCCGTATCGCCAACATCTTGCACTGTCAAATCGTTTATCTCCTTTTTAAATGTTTCCACAATAGTTTTTACTGCTTCCAATTCGGACAAATTCCTCAAAATATTTGCGTCATTGAGATCAACGCTTTCGCTAAACAAATCATCAGTGATAAATTCTTTTACTTTGCCAAAAAGTATGTCGTAGCAACCAAAAAGGCGTAGTTCTTTCATTATTCTTTGCACAAAAAATCCGACGACGCTTTGATAGTTTGGTTCAACGGTACTATTCAAAATTGTTGGGTGGTGAGTTTTATCGTCAATTATTTCTTTAAAAACAATTTCTTTTTGTTCTTCCTCGGAAAATTGCTTTACCGAAAGTTTTCCGTGTTTAAAATCAAGGATATTCAACAAATTTAGATTCTTGTATTCTCTTTGGATTCTCGGCGTTAAAACAGGCAATTCAATATCTAAATTTTCAATGTCTTTTTTTACATTCTGATTATCAACTTCAATAACAGTCGGCGTGATCGGCGAGCCGGAGCGATCCATTTTTCGTTTTTCCAGTTCAACGCCTTCCGCTTTGATTGATTCAACAAACTCCATAAAGGCGGGCGTGCCAATAACGCTCACATATTCTTCAACATCTTGGCCAAAAAACATTCGGCGAAGTCCGCGACCCAGTGTTTGCTCCGGTAATATTTTTGAATCAGAGCCATAAGGACGCAAGCCGACGATGGTCGTTACATTTTTGACATCCCAACCCTCTTTAAGCATTAAAACGGAAACTATCACCTTATAGGGGCTTTCTATGCTGTCTATCTCATTGGCTTTCTTTCTCAAATCTTGCAGTTCTTTTTCTTTTTTACCAGTAACTGTTTCCGAAATTTCACCGCTCTTGTTTGTATGAATGGTTAAAACCGCGCCTTTCAATTGCGGATAACTTTTTTCCAAAAACTCCGCCACATCATCGCAATTTTTCGTGTCGTCCGTCATTATGAAAAGAATTGATTTTTTGCCGGTCGGCTCAAGTTCTTTATATGTTTTTTGCCATTCTTCAACTCCCAACCTGATATAGTCCTCGTATTTTTCGGAAAATATTGAGCTTTGTTTTTCTTGTAATTTTGCTCGGCTGGCCTGATCCGGCAAAACAGGATTTTTTACTACGCCCTGATGTATCGCTTCAACCAAAGGATAGTCAGAAACGGTCTGCACAAAAATTTCACCACGGTTATTTTTTGGCGTGGCAGTAACATCAATTTGCAAAGCCAACTTTTTACCTTTTTGCAATAATCTGTTGTGTATATCTTCAATGGACTTAAACCATGCCATTTTTGGATCATGAATATGATGCGCCTCATCATTTATAACCATTAACTCGTCAATGTCGCGAACTATTTCGCCCAAATCAATTTTTGAATCATTGGTTTTGCCGACTACCTTTTCGCCCAAAAAATAATCTGATGTGTCTTCATCTTCAAAACTTGCTTCGTTGATACTGCCTTCATAAACTCTATGAATGTTGGTCAAAAAAATATTTCCCGATTTTGATATTGTGCCAACTTCATCCTGTAAATGCAGTTTAATTTGAAAATCGTCTTGCCAGTTTTGTCCACAATAACCATTATCAGGTAAAATCGGATCTTCATAAAATATTTTTAATCCCTCAAAATCTGCTTTGATCCTATCTAAAACAATTATATTCGGCGTAATCAGTAAAAAGTTTTTAGCCAGTTCTGAGTTTTCCTCGTAGAGCTTATGAAAATATGACCACGCCAGAAGCAAGCTCATTACTTTTGTTTTTCCACTTCCAGTTGCCATTTTTATTACAAAACGAAGCCAATCCTCGTCAAACATATTCGGACTTACTCGCCCCAATTTATCAAACTTGATCAAATCGTATTTATTGACGACTTTTTCAACATCATAAATCCAAATAATCGTTTCTACTGCTTCTCTCTGGGCGTAATAATATTGAAAGGCGACACTTGTACCGTCTTTATCGTAAATAGTATGTGGCTCCTTGAACCACCAATTCAAAAGCGCTTTGGAAGTTTCGCTCGCGCTCTCGTAATTGTTTTTCCGCCACTCCGCCACTTTTTCTCGTAGTTCCGGCACAAAAGGAGGCAAAAGTTTCTCATAGCCCTCTTTACGCAAATCTTCGTCA